>CAYUAX010000064.1:0-15062 GCA_964442845.1 uncultured Bifidobacteriaceae bacterium
TCGCCAGGGTGTGCCTCAACGTGCTGCGGGCCTGCCGGTCACGCCGCGAGGAGCCGCTCGACGTGCGGCTGCCCGACCCCGTCGTGAGCCGCGGTGAGGCGGTGCATCCCGAGCATGCGGTGCTGCTCGCCGACGCCGTGGGGCTGGCGCTGTTCGTGGTGCTCGAGCACCTGGCGCCGGACGAGCGCCTCGCGTTCGTCCTGCACGACATGTTCGCCATGCCGTTCGACGAAATCGCCCCCCTGGTCGGCCGGACGCCGACGGCGACGCGGCAGCTGGCCAGCCGGGCGCGGCGACGGGTGCAGGGCGCGGCGGTGCAGCCCGACCGCAGCCTGACGCGCCAGCGTGAGGTGGTGGACGCGTTCCTCGCGGCCGTGCGTAGTCGCGATCTCCAGGCGCTGCTCGCGGTGCTCGATCCCGACGCGGTGCGGCGCGCCGACCACGCCGTCGAGGCGCCAGGGCGAATGCGGCTGGTGCGCGGGGCCCGCGCGGTGGCCGACAGCGTACTGGAGGTGGCCGGCATCCTTGCCGCGCTGGCGCGGCCGGCCGTCGTCAACGGCACCGCAGGCCTGGTGATCGTCGATCCCGAGGGCCGGCTGCGCACGGTGATCGGCTTCACGGTCACCGGCGGCCGCATCGCCGCGATCGACGTGTTCCTCGATCCGGCGCGGCTCGACCGCCTCGACGTCTTGTGACGGCCGCCCCGCGACCCGCCCGTCGTCGAGCTACGATCGGCGGCATGCCCTCGGCTTCCGACGCCACGCTCCTCGATGCCATCCTCGACGCCTGGGACCGCAACAACACGATTCTGGTCAACCTGCTGCACGCGCTCCCGGAGGGCGCGCTCGACCTGCGCCCCGCCCCGGGCAGTCCGACGATCGGCGGCCTGTTCACCCACATGCACTACTGCCGGCTGGTCTTCGTGGAAGAAGACGCGCCGGAGTTCGCGCGGCCGATGCCCGACGGCGAATGGCGCACGGAGCACGACCGCGGCCGCCTGGCGGCGCTGCTGCACGAGAGCGCCGCGGCGGTGCGCGAGGCGGTGCGGGGACGGCTGGCGGCCGGGCGGGCCATGGACCGCCACTACGACCACCCGATCCTGATGCTCCAGCACTTCGTCTGGCACGAGGGCTATCACCACGGCCAGATCAAGCTCGCGCTGAAGCAGGCCGGGCAGGCGTTCGACGACGAGGCGATCGGCGCCGTCACGTGGGACGTGTGGATGGACAAGGCCGAGGACCACCGTCGCCGCCTCGCCGGCGAGCCGCCCTACGCGAACTGACCGGCGTCGCGGCCCGCCAGGTTCAGCGCTGGCTGCCCGGCACGCGGAAGGTGGTGTTGTCCGGACGCGCCACGCGCGTCTCGACGGGCCGCGGCAGCTGAGGGATCCAGTCGTAAGGCACGCGGTGAGCGCGGAAGATCCGGTTGGTGCGTGTCGGGTCGTCGTCGAAGTACGGGCTGACGTACTCCCAGACGATCTCCTTCGCGGGCGTCAGCTCGAAGAGGCGGCCGTCCCACCCTTCGGTCACCAGCGTGTTGCCGTTCGGCAGCCGCTGCGCGCTGCTCACGTAGTGGCTGAAGAAGGCCACGCTCTCCTGGCCGCCAATCTGATAGTCCCACACCTTCTCGAACGTCACCGGGTTCACCTCGAGCACGCGCGACTGGATACGGCGGACGTTGCCGCGGCCGGTCGGCGCCGCGGGATTCGGCGAGCCGTAGCCGGCGACGCCGCCGTTGTCGAACACCAGCAGGTGACCGGCGCCGGGCAACCCCTGCGGGATGAGGTGGGGCTGGTGCTGGCCGACGATCTGGCCGAGCGCCACGAGCGCCGCCGTCTCGCGGTAGTCGGGCCCCATCCGCCAGACGATGCGGCCGCTGGCCCGCTCGACGATGGCGATGATGTTCGCTTCGCGGCTGCTGATCATGACGTTGTCTGGATGGAAACGCCGGTCTCCCGCGTCGTACCAGCGATTCGGGCCGAGATACGACGCGGCGTTGACGTGCAGCCAGTCGGCGCTCTGCCGAGGCTCGTTCCAGTTGGGGTCGAGACGAAGCGCCGTGCGTGCCTCGGGCGAGAACCCCAGTTCGTCCACATGATCACTGGCCAGCCAGTCCCACACGACGCGGCCCTGCCAGTCCACTTCCACCAGGCGGTCGTCTTCGAGCCGCCGCTCGGTGATGGCCGGCACGGTCACGTTCTTGTGCGTCAGCACCAGCGTGCGCCCACGATCGAGGAGCGGCAGCGCGCCGGGCGCGAAGTAGCCGACGGGACTGCCCTCGCGCTGCCAGTCGTGATGCTGGCGGGCGGCCCACGCTTCCCCGCCGTTGCCGTCGGGGACGCGGTCGCCCTGGTCGAACGACCACACGACCTTGCCGTCCCAGTCCACCTGGACGAGCCGCCGCGACTCCTGGTGCGGACGGCGCCGCTCGGCGCCGCCCATCAGGTGCCCGCCGGGCAGCACCCGCATCGGCGCTGGCACGGCGCCCACGGCCGGCCAGCGCTTCACCTCACGGCCGTTCATGTCCACGACCACCGCCCCCTTCTCGGCGGGCGTGCCGAACACGGTGTAGCCGCTCCAGCTCCTGCCGGGCTCGTAGATGGTGGTGCCGGTCGGATAGACCGAGGGGGAGGCCTGTCCGAGCAGGCATGCGCCGAGGAACACCGCGACGCCGCTGATGACCCGCAGAACGCCGATCGACATGAGCCACTCCCGTGAGGAAGGGCGGCACCCGCCGACGTCTGGCGGGAAGAGCCTGCCGCGACGCGAATCGAGCGCGGATGCTACCACGTCCCGCACGGGGCGGACGGGGTGAGGCAGGTCCGGCGTGACGCGTTCTGGAGTAGGGTGTGCAGGCGGCCCTGAACAACGGGGCGGCTCGTCTCCTGGAGGCTCCATGCGCGTGCTCCTGGCTCTGATCGCGGCGGTGGTCGTGCTCGACGGCGGCGAAGCGGCCGCGCAGCGGTGGCAGCCGCCCAGCGACGCCCAGCGCTGCCCGTCGAAGTGGGGAGCCGCCGACCAGCGTGGGTCGGGCAACCACATGAAGCCCGAGACGGTCCTGCGGGCAGCGCGGCTCATCACCAGCGGCGAGGTGTTCGAGCTCGGCCGCGTGCTGTCGGACGCCATGCCGATGCCGCCGGTGCGCCGTTTCGAGCTGTTCACCAAGCGCACCCGCAACGACCCTGGCACCAACCGCCGCGGCTCGAACGAGGAGCTGGTGGTCGCGGAGATCGGCCAGGTCGGCACGCAGTTCGACACCTTCAGCCACCAGACCATCGGCGGCAGCCTCTACAACTGCATCCCGCTCGACGAGGCGGTGACGCGCACCGGCTTCACCAAGCTCGGCGTCGAGCAGGTGGGCGCGCTCTTCACCCGCGGCGTGCTGCTCGACGTGGCCGCGCTCAAGGGCGTGCCGATGCTGGCCGAGACCTACGAGATCACGCCGCAGGATCTGCAGGACGCGCTGAAGGCCCAGAAGCTCACCCTGCAGCCTGGCGACGCCGTGCTCGTCCACACCGGCTGGGGCGCGCTGTGGGGCACCGACAACGCCCGCTACCAGCGCGTCAGCCCGGGACTCGGCACCGCCGCGGCCGAGTGGCTGGCACGGCAGGACCCGATGCTGGTCGGCGCCGACAACAGCGCGGTGGAGATCACCCCCAACCCCGATCCCCAGCTGGCCGGTCCGGTCCACCAGATCCTGCTGGTGGTCCACGGCATCCACCTGCTCGAGAACCTGCGCCTCGACCAGCTCGCGGCCCGGCGCGTCCACGAGTTCGCCCTGGTCGTCGAGCCGCTCAAGATCCAGGGCGGCACCGGATCCACGGTGGCGCCGATCGCCGTCCGCTGACCGGCGCCGATCGCACCGGCTCGATGGACAATCAGGCAGTGCCGGCTCCCTACTCCTACCCGCACACGATCGACAACGGCGGCGGCGAACGCATCACGTTCGTGCGCCGCGAGCCGGGGCGGCGCGGCGAACGCGTCATCGGCGAGAACGTGGCGTCGCCGGGCGCCGGCCCGCCGATGCACGTCCATCACCTGCAGACGGAGTCGTTCACCGTGAAGAGCGGGCGGATGGGCTACCAGCGGCACGGCGGCCCGGAACAGTTCGCCGGCCCGGGCGAGACCGTGACCTTCGAGCCAGGCGACGCCCATCGGTTCTGGAACCCCGGGCCGGATGAACTGGTGTGCACGGGGTACATCGAGCCCGCCGACAACATCGAGTTCTTCCTCGGCGCGCTGTTCGCGTCGGCGAAACCCAGCGGCGGTGCCCGGCCCGATCCGTTCGACGCGGCGTTCCTGCTGTGGCGCTACCGCAGTGAGTTCGCGCTCGTCGCGATCCCGTCGCTGGTCGTGCGCGTGGTGTTCCCGCTGCAGGTGGCACTTGGCCGGGTGCTCGGCAAATACCGCAAGTACGCCAACGCGCCGCCGCCGGTGCGCCGCTGAACGGCGCGGCGAACCCAACCGCCGGCAACCGGCGTCCGTCGAAGGGTCGCGGATCGTCTCGCGCGAGGTGGTGGCGATGTGCGTCGACAACGACTGTCATGACCCGAATGGCCGGCGGCGGTTCATCGCCGGGACCACGCTGGCGTTGGCCGGATTGGCGAGCGGCGGGGCCGCGCAGCCGCCGCCGACGCGCGTGCTCGACGACCCGGCGGTCAGCCACGGCCGCGTCGAGTTCGCCGGCGTGGGCGGGTATCTGGCCCGGCCCAGGGTGCCGGGCCGGGTGCCGGCGGTGCTGGTCGTCGCCGGCAACGTCATCACCGAGGAGTACATTCCCAACACCTGCGCGGCCCTCGCCCTGGGCGGCTTCGTCGGGTTGGCGCCGGACATCTATCACGCCCTGCCGGTCGATGGCTCGCGGGAGCAGGTGAACGCGTTCCTGGCCGCCCACACCGATCGCAACTATCTCGCCGACATCCGCGCCGGCGCGGACTACCTGCGTGGCCATGCCTCGGTCGCGGCCGGCCCGATGGGCATCCTTGGCTTCTGTTCGGGCGGGCGGCGCGCCCTGCTCTACGCGGCGGCCTTCGACGGCATCGGTGCGGTCGTCGCCTATCACACCGCGTCGATGACCACCACCAGCGAGGTCGCCGCCGTGAGGGCGCCGACGCAGTTGCACCACGGCACCGGGGACAAGGTGTCGCCTCACGAGGTGAGCCTGGCGATTGCGAAGCACCTGCGCGACCTGGGCCGCACGGTGGAGGCCCACCTCTACGAGGGCGCTGATCACGGGTTCCTGGCCTATACGCGCGAGCCGGAGTACGACCCCGCGGCCGCCCAGCTGTCCTGGCAACGCACCATCGCCTTCCTGGCACGCCACCTGAAGGGCTGATCGGCCACTCGAACACCCGCCGGCGGTATCATGGCCGGTCGCCGGGAGGTCCGATGTCCAGCGCTCCGAATCGCCGCTCCGCCCTCGGCATTGTCGTCGCGCGGTGCTGATGCTGACGTTCGTCGGCTGGATCACCGCCCTGGTGACCTAGCGGTAGAGCCGGCGCACAGAATGACGATCGGCGTGATTTCGGATACGCACGGCCTGCTGCGCCCCGAGGCGGAGGCGGCGCTGCACGGCGCCGATCTGATCCTGCACGCCGGCGATGTCGGATCGCCGGAGGTTCTCGACGCCCTGCGGGCGATCGCGCCGACCATCGCGGTTCGCGGCAACGTCGACACGGCGATCTGGGCCACCGCCCTCCGCCTCACCGAGGTCGTCGCCGTCGGCGGCGCGACGGTGTTCATGGTCCACGACCAGGCCGACGTGCCGGCGACCCCCGCTGCGGCGGGATACACGGTAGTGGTGTTCGGACATTCGCATCGCCCGATGGCCGAGACGCGCGACGGCGTGCTGTTCCTCAACCCGGGCAGTGCCGGGCCACGACGGTTCACCTTGCCTGTGACGATCGCGCGTCTGACCGTGGTCGAGGGTCGCTGCGCCGCTGAGATCGTCCCACTCTTGATCTGACGGAACCGACCGCTGGTCCGCGAGGGCACCGGCGGCACGGGTCAGGAAGCGCTGTACGGCTGGAGGTCGTGGCGCAGTCCCTGGATCAGTGCTCGTTCTGCCGGCGACAGCGCCCCGACACCGAACGCGCTGCCCGACGCGCGTCCCGCCGCCTCGGCGCGGGCCAGCATCTTCTTCACGGCAGCGGCACGGACTTCGGGGTCGAGCCACTGGAGGCGGACCCGCAACGCGTGGCGACCGGCGGCGAGAAAGCGCGCCGGCGGCGGCTCGGCGAGCCATCGATCGAGAAACGCCATTCCGGCCTCGGTCGCCTGATCGTCGCCGAGGTACTGCATCCGCACGGCATGGCGCTCGGCCACGTCGGCGCGCCCGAGCCACGAGACCTCGATCGCTGGGAGCCACTCGAGCAGCGGCACGGTCTCGCCACGCAATCCATGGGCGTGGAGGGTGGCCAGGATATGGGCGTCGCCGAGACCGGTCGCCGCGACCAGGGCGGCGATCTCCCGGCTCGTCGTCGGCTCGCTGTCACGGGTGTGGGTTGGGGCGGTCGGGTTCATGGAAGCCTCCGAGCTGGTCACGATGCTAGCCAGCCGCCGCGCGGCCAAAAAGTAGATAGTTCCCATCGATCACATAGAGATGGACTATCGTCCGTCAGCGCCGGCCGTCGTACCAGAGGAACAGATCCTGCGGGCGGCGCAGCGTCCGTCCGCCGGTCAGGAGCGTGCGCAGCCCGAGGCGCAGCATCTCGACGGGCGTGTAAAGGCGCATCTTCCGGCCGCTGGTGCGCAGCGGATGGGCGCGCAGGATCACCAGCCGCCGGCCTTGTCGCCGGGCCAGCCGCTTGAGGCGGCGGCACAGGTCGATCTCCTCGGTGGCGTAGAGCCGCTGATTGAAGCCGCCGACGGCCCGAAAGGCCTCGGCCTCGACGAACACGAAGGCGCCGGCGGCCCAGCGCGTGACGCGGCTGACCAGGTTCCATCCGGCGACCAGCGCGTCGCCGAACGCGGTGCCGTTCTCCATCCGCACGACGCTGCCGCCGGCGACGATCCGGCCACTGGCGATCGCGGCGGCGGCGGCGGCGAACAGCGCCGGCGAGGGGTGGGAATCGGCGTCCACGAACACCAGCCAGTCGCCGCTGGCCTGCGCGGCGGCGGCGTTGCGGGCCCGGGCGATCTGGTTCACCGGCTCGAACACGACGGTGGCGCCGGCCGCGGCGGCGATGGCCGCGGTGGCGTCGCTGGAGTTGTTGTCGCAGACGACGAGCTCGGTCCGCCACCCGCGCGCCGCGAAGCTGGCCATCGCCGTGCGGATGCTCGCCAGGGCGGCGGCGAGTCCCGCCGCCTCGTTGTAGGCCGGCACCAGCACCGAGATGGTCATCGCGTTCTTACGACGGGTGCCGGGCACGGTAGGATCCGCGCATGCCACACCCGACCGCGTCGATCCGCGTGCTGCTGTGCATCGCCGTCCTGGGGGTCCTGACGTGGCCGGCGCCAGCGCCGCTCGCCCAGTCGGCCCGGGTGCGGGCGCGCGATCTCGGCCTCACGATCGGATCGTACCCGACGGGTCCGCTCAACGCCATCACCGACGTGGACGGCGTGCGGGTCGGTCACGCCACGATCGTCCGCGGCGCCGGCGCGCTGCGCGTCGGCGAGGGCCCGGTGCGCACCGGCGTCACCGCGGTGCTGGCCCGGCCGGACATCTGGTACACCGCCGTCTACGCCGCGACGCACACGCTGAACGGCGACGGCGAGATGACCGGCGTCCACTGGATCCGCGACCTCGAGACGCTGGCGCACCCGATCCTGATCACCAGCACCACCAGCGTCGGCGCCGTGCACGACGCCGCCCTGGCCTACATCACCGCGCGGCATCCGCGGCGCGACTGGGGCTTCCTGCCGGTGGTCGCCGAGACCTGGGACGGCACGCTCAACGACATCGCCGGCCGGCACGTGCGTCAGGCCGACGTGTTCGCCGCGCTCGACGACGCCCGCGGCGGCCCGGTGGCGGAAGGCAACGTCGGCGGCGGCACCGCGATGGTCTGCTTCCGCTTCAAGTGCGGCATCGGCACGTCGTCACGCCGGCTGGCCGCCGCCGACGGCGGCTACACCATCGGTGTCCTGGTCCAGGCCAACTTCGGCGGGCGCGATCAGCTGCGCGTCGACGGCGTGCCGGTGGGCCGCGAGATCGCCGACGCGTTGCCGGTCGTCGCGGCGGCGCCCGGCCCGGCCGCCGACGAACGCCACGAAGGCTCGGTGATCGTCGTCGTCGCCACCGACGCGCCGCTGTCGTCGCGTCAGCTGGAGCGCGTGGCCCGGCGCGCCACGCTGGGCCTGGCGCGCATCGGCAGCACCTCGGGCAACACCAGCGGCGACATCGTGCTCGCCTTCTCGACCGGCAATGCCCTGCCGATGAACGACCCGCGGCGCGTGCTCGACGTGAAGCTGCTCGCCACCGACGCCGTCGAGCCGATCTTCCGCGCCACTGCCGAGGCCACCGAGGAAGCGGTACTGAACGCGCTGATGAAGGGCGAGACGATGACCGGCGTCAACGGCAACACGGTGTACGCGCTGCCCTACGATCGCCTGCGCCAGGTCATGGCGAAGTACGGCCGCCCCCTGCGCTAGGCGCGATGGTGGCGCCTACTGCGCCATCCGGTTGTACTTCTTCAACGCCGCCCGCAGCCCATCGTGCGGCAGCCGCTCGACGCGCCGTCCGTCGGCGCCGGTCATGGTCTCGGCGGCCACCATCGCGTTGACGATCGCTTCCTCGGTGGCCCACGCCGTGGCGTCGAAGACCGGGCTGATCTCCTCGTTGGAGACCATCTGCAGGCTGGCCAGGCCCTCGGCCTTGAACGCTTCGGGATTGGCCGTCGAGAACGCGATGAAGATGTCGCCCGAGCCGTTGCCCGACAGACCACCGGTGCGGGCCATGCCGAGCGTGGCGCGTCGGGCCAGCCGCTTCAACTGGTGGGGCAGCAGCGGCGCGTCGGTGGCGACGACGATGATGATGCTGCCGAGATCGCCGCGCACCGGGTCGTCGAGCACGCCGTTGCCGGCCCGGGCCGGCGGCGCCGGAATCTCGCGCCCCACCGGCACGCCGGCGATCATCAGCTGCGGCCGGCGGCCGAAGTTGGCCTGCACGAGCACGCCGACGGTGTAGGCGCCGCTGCCGGCCTTTACCAGCCGCGACGACGTGCCGATGCCGCCCTTGAAGCCATAGGCCACCATGCCGGTGCCGCCGCCGACGTTGCCCTCGGCCACGGCGCCGCCGCGCGCCCCGTCGAGCGCCTCGAACGCATGGCGCTCTTTCACGTGGAAGCCGTTGATGTCGTTCAACACGCCGTCGTAAGTCTCGGCCACGACCGGCAGCGACCACCAGTAGCCCGAGGCGTCGGGCGGGCCGCTCCTGATGCGCCACTGGATGACCGCGTCGCGCACGACGCCGACGCTGTGCGTGTTGGTGATCATCACCGGGCCTTCCAGGAACCCCGACTCCTCGATCCAGGTGGTGCCGGTCATCTCGCCGTTGCCGTTCTGCGAGAACCAGCCGGCGAAGCTCGGCTTGGCCATGGAGTCGCGGCCGCGCGGCAGCACGGCGGTGACGCCGGTGCGCACCGGGCCCTGGCCGACCACCAGCTTGCCCTCGCCAGAGACGATGGTCGAGTGCCCGACCGTGACGCCGGCCACGTCGGTGATGGCGTTGCCGGGGCCGGGCGTGCCGTCGAACGGCACACCGAGGTCGCGGGCACGCGGCGCGCGCTGGCCGGCCAGCGGCGGCGCGAGGGCGAGAACGACGGCCGTCGCGACGACGACGGCAAGAGCGCGAGGCAAGGTCGTCATGCGCGGCAGTCTATCGCGAGAGGCGGGGCCGTACATGGCAACGGCGGCCCCGTGCGGAGGCCGCCGTCGCCGTACTCGTCCGGGTCCCGAGCCCAGAGACCCGAGCCCCGGCCCCTAGGGCTTGCGGGTCGCGCGTTCGGTCGAGGGCGGCACCAGGCCCTTGCCGCGCATGTAGCTGATGCCGGTGCCGTAGACCTCGTTGCTGTGGGCGATCATGTTGGCGAGGATCGCGCCGCGGGCCACGCTGTTCTGCCCCTGCTTCATCATCTCGGTGGCATTGGCGTCGGTCAGCATCTTGAACGCCTCGTCGCAGACCGCGAACGAGTCGGCCAGCGCCTTGACGAACTCGGCCTTGGCGGCCTTCTTCTCGTTGTCGTTGCCCTGGTTCGGGTTGGCGATGCCGCGGGCGGCGGCGCAGGCGTTGAACTGGGCATTGGCGGCGTGCCCCATCAGCTGCCCGAACGTGCGCACGTCCTTGGTCGGCATGTAGGTGTAGTCGGCGTCGGCCATGTTGGCGGCCATCTCGGTCAGGTTGCGCTTGATGCCGTCGTAGCTGCGCTGCATGCCGTTCGCCAGCGAAATCGTCTGCGGCCCCTGGGCCATCTGGGCCTGGGCGGCGGGAACAGCCAGCGCGAACACGAACAGGGCGGTACACACACGCGTCATGATGAGCACTCCTCTCGGTCACGCTCGGCGGACCGGACAGGAGAATGTAGTCCAGCCGTGAAGAAACGGCAACGAATGGATGTCTAGGAGGGATGGGTGGCGGCAGCGAACCTGGCCGCCCACGCCGGCCAGTCCGGGCCCGGCCCCCGATAGGCCAGGTCGTCCACGGCGTCGAACACCGGGACGTCGAGCCGCAGCGTGGCCAGCCGACGGAACAGCAGCGCCTGGGCCCGGTCGCGCCGCAGCACCGCGGCGAGCATGCCGGCCCGGGCCACGTCCAGGCCCCACTCCCGATGGTCGTCGGGAATCCGCTCGAGGTGGCCGAACGCCGCCAGCACCTTGGCCGCCGACTTGGCGCCCCACCCGCTCAGGCCGGGAAAGCCGTCGGCGCTGTCGCCGACCAGCGCCAGGTAGTCGGGAATCGACGCCGGCGGCACGCCGAACTTGGCGACCACGCCGGCCTCGTCGCGCATCGTGCGCCGCACCCGGTCGAGCTGGACGACGCGCGTGCCGCGCACCGACTGCGCGAGGTCTTTGTCGGGCGTGCAGATCACCACGCGCTCCACGCGGGGATCGGCCGCCGCTTTCGCCGCCGCCGCGGCCAGCGCGTCGTCGGCCTCGAACTCGACCATCGCCCACACCCGTACGCCGAAGGCGGTCAGCGCATCCTCGAGCAGCGGGAACTGCGCCCACAACCGCGGATCGATGCCATCGCCGGTCTTGTAGCCCGGCCACAGCTCGTTGCGGAACGACTCGATCACGTGGTCGGTGGCCACGCCGACGTGCGTGGCGCCGTCGTCGAGCATCGCCTTCACCGAGCCGACCACGCCGCGCACCGCCCCGATCTCCACGCCCGCCGCGTCGAGCGCCGACGGCACGGCGTAGAAGTGGCGGAACAGCTCGTAGGTGCCGTCGACGAGATGGACGTGCATGCGGAGGCGCCCGAGCGCGCGGGCATTCGCATGCTATAACGAAGCTACCGACATGCCTGCGTCCTCGCGCCATGCCCGATCGTCTGCCCGCTCGACCGTCCGCTCGTCTCGCGTCGGTACGGTGCCCCGGCCGTCATCCCGCATCGTGCACGTCGGCCTCACGCAGATGGCCTGCGGCGCCGACCCGAAGGCCAACCTTTCCCGCCAGCTCGCGCTGGCCGGCCAGGCCGTGACGCAGGGCGCCGAGATCGTCTGCACGCAGGAGCTGTTCCGCTCGCAGTACTTCTGCCAGGCCGAAGATCACCGCTTCTTCGCGCTGGCCGAGACGATTCCGGGGCCGTCGACCGACGCCTTCCAGCGGTTCGCGAAGAAGCATCGCGTGGTCGTCGTGGCGTCGCTGTTCGAGAAGCGCGCCGCCGGGCTGTACCACAACACCGCGGTCGTCATCGACGCTGACGGGTCGCTGCTGGGCATCTACCGCAAGATGCACATCCCCGACGACCCGCTGTTCTACGAGAAGTTCTACTTCACGCCCGGCGACACCGGCTTCCGCGCCTGGAAGACGCAGAAGGCCACGATCGGCGTGCTGATCTGCTGGGATCAGTGGTACCCGGAGGGGGCGCGGCTCACCGCGCTGCAGGGCGCCGAGATCCTGTTCTACCCCACGGCGATCGGCTGGCATCCCGGCGAGAAGGCCGAGTACGGGCGCGCCCAGCACGACTCGTGGGAACTCATCCAGCGCAGCCACGCCGTGGCCAACGGCTGCTGGGTGTGCGTGCCCAACCGCATCGGCCACGAGCATGTGGCCGGCGCCGACGGCCGGCCGGTGCACGCCGACGGCCTCGAGTTCTGGGGCCAGTCGTTCGTGGCGGCGCCCGACGGCTCGGTGGTGACGCGCGCCAGTACGAACCGCGAGGAGACGCTGGTGGTGCCGTGCGATCTCGACCGCGTCGAGTTCTCGCGCACGCACTGGCCGTTCCTGCGCGATCGCCGCGTCGACGCCTACGGCGACCTGACGCGCCGCTTCGTGGACGACCCGGGTCCCCACCGGCGATGACCCGCGTCCGGGTGCGGGTGCTGGCCGGCACGCCGGCCGAGCACGGCTACGCCTTCCCCGCCGAGTGGCGGCGCCACGTCGCCACGTGGATCAGCTGGCCGCGGCCGGAAGGCATCTCGTTTCCGGGGTTCTACCACCGCGCCATCGAGGACGTCACCGGCGTGATTGCGGAAATCGCCCGTCACGAACCGGTGCGGATCAACGTCCCCAACGCCAACTACGAGCGGATCGTCCGCGCGCGCCTCGCGGCCGCGCGGGTGCCGAGGCGCCGGGTCGGCGTGTTCCACATCCCGACCAACGAGTGCTGGACGCGCGACCACGGGCCGGCCTTCGTGCAGCGCATCCGGCGCGGCCGCACCGACACCGCCGTTGTCGACTGGGGCTTCAACGCCTGGGGCGGCAAGTATCCGCCGTGGGACGCCGACGACGCCGTGCCGACGCGCGTCGCCCAGGCGCTCGGCCTGCCGGTGTTCCACAACTCCCTGGTGATGGAGGGCGGCGCCATCGACGTCAACGGCGAGGGCACGTTGCTGACCACCACGTCGTGCCTGCTGCACCCCAACCGCAACGCCGGCGTGCCGCAGGCCGAGATCGAGCGGCACCTCAAGGCCTGGTACGGCCAGCGGCACGTCGTGTGGCTGGGCGAGGGCATCGCCGGCGACGACACCGACGGCCACGTCGACGACCTGGCCCGCTTCCTCGACGCGCGCACCGTCGCCACCGCCGTGGAGGCCGATCCGCACGACGCCAACTACCGCGTGCTGCGCGCCAATCGCCGCGCCCTGGACCGGGCCCGCGACGCCGACGGCCGACCGTTCACGATCGTCGAGCTGCCGATGCCGCGACCGGTCGTGCACCAGGGCCTGCGCCTGCCGGCCACCTACGTGAACTTCCTGTTCGTCAACGGCGGCCTGCTGGTGCCGACCTTCGGCGATCGGGTCAACGATCGCCGCGCCCTGGCCACGCTGCAGCGGGCGCTGCCGCGCCGCCGGGTCATCGGCGTGGACTGCCGGGCGCTCATCTGGGGCCTCGGCGCGATCCACTGCCTGACGCAGCAGCAGCCGGCCGGCTGAGGCCGACCGGCCGCGATACAGTGTCGGCATGCCGACGCTCCCGTTGAGCCGCGTCGCCGCCGATCAGGCCTTCTCCCGTGCCGCCGGCGCGCCGCTGGTCGAGGGCAACGCGGTGCGTCTGCTGCAGGACGGGGCGGAGAACTACCCGGCGTGGCTCGCCGCCATCGAGGCCGCCGAGCAGTACATCCACTTCGAGATGTACATCCTGCACGACGACACGATCGGCGGACGGTTCGCCGATGCGCTCGCGGCCAAGGCGCGGGCCGGCGTCAAGGTGCGGCTCGTCTACGACTGGCTGGGGGCGCTGGGGGCCACGCCGCGCCAGTTCTGGTACCCCCTGGTGGACGCCGGCGTGGAGGTGCGCGCCTTCAACCCGCCGCGGCTGTCGCGCCCGCTCGCCTGGCTGGTGCGCGACCATCGCAAGATGCTGGCCGTGGACGGTCGCATCGCCTTCGTGTCCGGGCTGTGCGTCGGCGACGCGTGGGTCGGCACCAGGGACGTGGAGCCATGGCGCGACACCGGCGTCGAGATCCGCGGTCCGGCGGTGGTGGACGTGCACGCCGAGTTCGCCGAGATCTGGGCGGCCATCGGCGCGCCGCTGCCGGACGACGAACGGCCCACGCACGAGGGCCGTGTGGCCGAGGGCGACACGGCGCTGCGCGTGGTCGGCTCGCGGCCGGCCGGTGCCGGCATGCTGCGGCTCGACAACCTGGTAGCGGCGCTGGCGCGCCAGCGGCTGTGGATCACCGACGCCTATTTCGTCAGCGTGCCCGGCTACGTGCAGGCCCTCACCGCGGCGGTCGCCGACGGCGTGGACGTGCGACTGCTGGTGCCGGGCGGCAGCGACCTGCCGTTGGTGCGGACGCTGTCGCGGGCCGGCTACCGCGGCCTGCTCGAGGGCGGCGTCCGGGTGTTCGAGTGGAACGGGTCGATGATCCACGCCAAGACGGCGGTGGCCGACGGGCGCTGGGCGCGGGTGGGCTCGACCAACCTGAACCTGCAGAGCTGGATCGGGAACTGGGAACTCGACGTAGCGGTCGAGGACGCCACGTTCGGAGCGGCGATGGAGGCGATGTTCGAGCGCGACCTCGGCAACGCCACCGAGGTGTTGCTCGGACGGCAGGCACGACGCGCCGCGGCACCGGCGGCCACAGGGCGGCGGCGCTGGGGGCCGCGGCGCCGACGCGGCGGCGGCAGCACGAGCCGGGCGGCGGCGGCCTCGTTCCGCTTCGGCCACACCATGGGCGCGGCGCTCACCTCGACGCGGCACCTCGGCGCCGCCGAGACCTGGGTGCTGGCAGCCGGCGCAGCGGCGCTGCTGGTGGCCGGCGTGGTCGCGGCCCTTTGGCCCGCGGTGGCGGCCTACCCCGCCGCCGCCGTGGCCCTGTGGCTGGGTCTCAGCCTGGCCGGCGCGGCCTGGCGCACCCGCCACCCGCGTTGACGGTGGCCTGCCGGATTCGATAGAAAGCAGCCCCGAGCCCCGAGCCCCGAGCCCCGAGCCCCGAGCCCCGAGCCCCGAGCCCCGAGCCCC
>CAYUAX010000064.1:15162-23562 GCA_964442845.1 uncultured Bifidobacteriaceae bacterium
GGTTCTTCGCCTGCTATACTGAAAGGCTTGCACCACCGGCCGGAAAGTGGACAGGACGGGGCCATCGCCCCTCCCCCCGGATCCGGCGAAAGGACACGACCGTGAAGCCAGGCATCCATCCCGAGTACCACGAGGTGACCGCGCACTGCGCGTGCGGCGCCACGTGGCAGACGCGCTCCACCAAGAAGGACGTCCACCTCGACATCTGCAGCAGCTGCCATCCGTTCTTCACCGGCCGGCAGAAGCTGATCGACACCGAGGGCCGCGTCGAGCGCTTCAACAAGAAGTTCGGCACCCAGTCGGCCGACGCCATCAAAGCGGCCGCCAAGGCCGCCAAGGCCAAGAAGGCGGCCAAGCCCAACTGATCCGTCGGCGACGACGGGTCGCGCCTCAGCGCGACTCGTCGTTGCCGTCGTCGGGCGTGCCGCGTTCGGCGCGGGCGCCCTGGGCACCGATGAACAAGCCGGCCAGGCCGGCGGCGGCGCCCAATCCCATCAAGGTCCGCGTCAGGAACCGACCGCGCCGCGGCGGCTCCGCGGGATGCAGCAGCTGGCGGTAGACCTCCACCTCCGGCTGGGGCGCGGGGCGCGGGCGGCGCGGCCGCTCGGGCCGGTCGGGCACCGGCACCCACCGGGTGAGATAGCTGAACGCATCCGACGCGCACGCCGGGCAGCGGTACTCGTCGTGCACTTCCTCGCAATCCAGACAGAGCCGCGCCACCCGTAGCTGCACCATTGCAGTGTAGCAAGTCCGCCGCGGCCCGGAAGGCCGGCGGCTGGCCGCGCGTCCGGTCCCCGTGGCCGGTAGCGGTCCCGTTCGCCGGTCCCCAGTCCCGGTCCCCGGTCCCGGACACGTCACTCCTCGAGAAAGACGGGCTGTCCCCAGGCCCTGGCGCCATTGGAGTCGTCGACGACGAGGCGGGCATAGCCGGAGCGGCCAGTGAGGTCGAACCGGGCCGCCGGGCCGTCGACCGCCGCCAGCACGCGGCCGCCGGCACCGATGAGCCGGCTGGTGTAGCGGGTGTCGCCGAACGGCCGGAGGCGCACGGCGATGGCGGTGCGGTCGGCCGAGTAGTCGTCGAACTCGATGCCGGTGGAGGCGTAGAAGTCGCCGCGCTCGAGCGAGGCGAGCAGCGCCGCCGCCTCGAGCCGCGGCGCGTGCACCACCACCCACCCCTGCCCGGGCTTCGGCGCCCGCGGATCCCACGGCCGCTTGAAGTAGTGCGCGTCGTCCACGGCGATGCCATAGACCCGGCGGCCGGCGGTGAGCAGGCGGTCCCACACCGCCTCCATCCCCGGGCGATCGCCGCCACCGAGGTTGTTGACCAGCGGATGGCCGTTGAAGATCTCGAGCAGCCGGTAGCGCTCGAGCGCCTGCAGGTCGTCGGGGGCGATCGCCCAGCCGAAGTTCGGGTGGTTGACGTGCGGCACGCCGCGCGCCGCGCGGATGGCGTCGGTGTTGCGCTGCAAGGTGTCGAGCACGCTCGTGCCATGGCGCGGCTCGACGAGCTGCGCGACGTTGAGACCGTTGATGTGGAGCGGCTTCTTCTCGAACGCGTCGGTCACCTCTTCGCCCGGCACCAGCAGGAACCGCTCGGGCTCTCCGTGCAGGCGGGCGAGATCGGCGGTCGGCACCAGCACGTTGTGGTCGCTGAGGACCAGGAAGTGGTAGCCGTGCTCCTTGTACCAGCGCGTCACCTCGTCGGACGTGCTGTCGCCGTCGCTCTCCAGCGTGTGGGCGTGCGTGTTGCCCTTGTACCAGCGCCACGACGAGCGGTCGGTGGCCGGTTGCGCCCGCAGGGCAGCGCCACGTCCGGCGGCCAGCAACAGGCCCAGGGCCGCGATCGTGGCCAGCAGGATGAGGCGCCTCATGCCGCGAATCATACCGGGGCTCGGGGCTCGGGGCTCGGGGATGCGAGCCGTAGACAGGCGAGGCGTTCGTACAAGGCGAAGGGCGGCCCGATCAGGCCGCCCTTCGTCGAAGGTTCTTCCCGAGACCCGGGTCCCGAGACCCGAGCCCCGGCTCCTCAGAACCGGGCCGTCAGCCCGAAGCGGATGATCCGCGGCGTCAGGATCCGCGTCGGCCGGCCCCAAGTCGCGCCCAGCCCCTCGTTCTGGAGCAGCACGTGGTTGGCGTTGAGCACGTTGAACATGTCGAGCGACAGTTCGACGTTGGCGATGCCGAGGCGCTGCCGCTTGCTCAGTCGCACGTCGAGGAACTTGTTCACCGTCTCGGTGCGATCCTCGCCGCGCTGGGCGACGCGGATGGTCTCGCTCGCCTGCGACAGCGTCGGGTTGGTGAAGGTGAACACCAGCGTGCGGTTCAGCGGGTCACCGTCACGGGCGGTGTACTTCGCCGCCACCGTGACGTCGTAGGGAAACATGTAGCTGCCCGAGACGTTGAACGTCCACGGCAGTTCGGTGAACACCGAGCCGTCGTCGCGGTTGAGGATGTAGTTCGGGTTGTTGAAGTCGGTCGCCGCACCGGGATTGGTGAACGTGCCGCTGTGGTCGAAGCCCTTGTGGCGCTGCAGGCTGAGGCCGGCCAGCATCTGCCAGCGGTTGGACATCTTCTTCTGAATGTCGAACTGCACGCCGTCGTAGTCGCTCTTGAGCACGTCGACGTTGGTGATCACGCGGTCGCGGACGGCGCCGAAAGCCGAGCCCAGCTTGTAGATCTCGATGCTCTTCGTCTGCCCGTCCGCGTCGGTGTAGGTGCGCGTCTCGGGCGTGTACGCCGACGACGGCCGCGCGCGATCGACGATGCCCAGCCCGTCGCGGTGCTGGCGACGGTGGTAGCTGACGCCGACCGCGAGGTTCTGGATCAGCTGGTGCTCGACGCCGACGTTGATCTCGTCGCTGTAGGGCCGCTTGGCGTCCTGGTCGAAGCTCGGGAACAGACCGCGGACGAAGGTCGGCAGCGGGCCGAGTTCGCCGGCGTCGAGCGCCCGATTGTTGTTGTTGTCGGTCCAGACCACGTTCAAGGTCGAGAGCGCGTTCGGGTTGGCCGATTCGAGGATCTCGGAGCCGAACTGGTTGAAGAAGCGGCCGTAGTAGGCCTTGACGGCCGTCTGGCCGTTGCCGAAGACGTCGTAGGAGACGCCGATGCGCGGCGCGACGTTGAGCGAGAAGTCGTAGACGTCGGTCTGCGCGAACGACCGCTCACCGACGTAGGTGCCGGCTGGGCTCGACTGCTCGGGCAGGTAACCGCTGGCAGCGTCGAAGCGCAGGCCGACGTTGATCGTCGCCCGCCCCAGCACCCAGCGATCCTGCACGAAGGCGCCCCACGTCTCCATCTTGTGGTCCGAGACGATCGGCGTGTTCGAGATCTGGCCCTGGAACCCGACGCCGTTGCGCATCTCGAGCAGGATGTCGCCGTTGCGGATGCGGTCGTAGGCCATGCGCTCCCACGACAGCTGGACGCCGGCTTTGAAGTCGTGCGTGCCGCCGAGCAGGCTGGGCACGAAGTAGCTGTAGGTGCCGTTGGCCTGATAGCGGTGGTTGGGGTTGATCGACTGGATCTCGGCGGCGTTGAACCGCTGGAAGGTCTGCACGTCACGCACGGCGATCCCGCTGGCGTCGTCCTGGTAGCGGCTCGGGAACTCGCCCCACATGCGGCCGAAGCGGGCGTCGAACACGCCGCGCTGCCCGACCACCTGGTTGAACTGCGCGACGTAGTTCTGCGCCGGCTGGTCCTGCAGGACCGAGGCGCGATCCTCGACGAAGAGGTAGGGGGAGTCGCGCCGGTGGAAGCGGTACTTCAGGTTGCGGTTGAACATGAACGACGCCCGGGTGTTGGCCGCCACCTGCGCGGTGACCTTGCCCATGTAGTTCTCGATGCGGTTGTCGTCGATGGCCTGCGACCCGTCGGGGTTGGTGGCGCCGATCTGGAACTGATCGAGCCGCCAGCGTCGGGTCGCGCCGAAGAACCACACCCGATCGCGCTTGATCGGCCCGCCGACGGTCGAGCTCCAGTCGTAGCTGATGTCGATCGGGTTGCCGGCGGCACCGGTCTGGCCGCCGGCGCCGAGGCCGAGGCGGGTGCGCAGGTCGTCGTCGATGTTGTCGCCCTGCAGCTTGTCGTTCATGAAGTAGAAGTTGTGGTCGCTGGCGAAACGGTTCCCGCCCGACTTGGTGACCATGTTCATGTAGACGCCAGAGACATCGCTCTCCGCGGTGCCCGAGGCGGTCTGCATGTTGTATTCCTCGTACATCTCGAAGCCGTAGTACATCATCGTGGCGCCGCCGTTGCCGCCGGCCCAGTTGGTCTTGAGGCCGTCGATCGAGAACGACTTCTGGCTGTCGGCCGAGCCGAACGCCTCGAGGTTGTACTGCTGCATGCCCTCGGTGCCGCCGACGTCGAGGCGGCCGGTGACCACGCCCGGCACCAGGCCGGCCATCACCCACGGGTTGCGCCCGGTCGGAATCGACTCGTAAAGGTCCTTGGTGATGTTGGTCTGCGTCACGGTGGACGAGACGTCGACGACCGGCGTCTCGCCGCTCACCGTGATCGTCTCCTGCAGGCCGCCGACGGTCAGCTCGAGGTCGAGGCGGGTGGTGCGGTTGACCTGCACGACGACGCCGTCGCGGGTCTGGGTGGTGAAGCCGGTCAGCTCGAAGGCCACCGTGTAGCTGCCCGGCGGCAGCGCGGTGATCGAGTACAGGCCCTGATCCGTCGTCACCGTCGAGCGACCGGCGCCCTCGAGGCCGCCGCCGCTGACGTTCACGGTCACGCCCGGCAGCACGCCGCCCTGGGCATCGCGCACCACGCCCGACAGCGCGCCGGTCTGCTGGGCCTCAGCCGTGGAGCCAGCCACCATGGCCAGCGCCACCGCCGCCGCGGTCGCCAATCGAAACAACACGTTCATCTGTGGTCCTCCCACAATTCGGCCCAAAGGGAGACGGGCCGGTTCGGAACAAGCAAACCACGTGCTCTGTCTCCGAGTTCCCCCAAAGGCAGAGAACAGGCCCATATAGTGCGAATCGCTGGTACCGGATTGGCGCGGCATGCCTCGCGAATCCAACGGATTGGATCGGCGATCCCGGCAGGTGGGGCGTAAACAGCCGGGCCTGGGAGGGCGGTAAGGCGAGTCGCCCGCCGGGCGAACCCGGCGGGCGATTCCAGACAGGCGGGAACGGCCGGCAGCCCGGCCGTTCGGCTCAGAAGCGAACGGTCGCGCCGAAGCGGATGATGCGCGGCGCGAGGATGCGCGTCGGCCGCGCCCAGGTCGCCCCGATGTTCTCGTTCTGCAGCAGCACGTGGTTGGCGTTCAGCACGTTGAACATGTCGATCGACCCTTCGAGCGACGACAGGCCGATACGGAAGCGGCGCGCGAGACGCACGTCGAGGAACTTGGTGACGTCCTCGGTGCGGTCGGTGCCGCGCGGCACGAGGCGCACCGTCTCGCTCGCCTGGGACGCCGTCAGCCCGCCGAAGTTCGCGGTGCGGATCAGCGGGTCGCCGGCGCGCGCCGTGTACTTGCCCGACGCCACCAGCCCGTAGGGCAACTGATAGCTGCCCGACAGATTCAGAATCCACGGCAGGTCGGTGAAAATGCGCGAGTCGGCGCGGTTGATCGACACGTTCGGGTTGCTGAAGTCGAGGTTGGTGAACGTGCCGTTGTGCTCGAAGCCGATGTGCCGCTGCAACGTGAGCCCGGCCAGCGCCTGCCACCGGTTCGACAGTCGCTTCTGCACTTCGACGGTCACTCCGTTGTAGTTGCTCTGCAGGTCGTCGACGTTGCTGATGTAGCGGTCGCGGGCGGTGATGAACGCCGGGTTCAGGTTGAAGATCGTGATCGACTGCGTCTGCCCGCTCACCGGATCGGTGAAGGTACGGGTGATCGGGTCGTAGGTGGCCGGCGTGCGGGCGCGGTCGAGCACGCCGAGCCCGTCGCGGTGCTGGCGGCGGTGGTAGCTGACGCCGACGGCGAAGTTGTTGGCCAGCTGCTGCTCGACACCGGCGTTGATCTCTTCGCTGTAGGGACGCGTGGCGCCACCATCGACCGACGGGAACAGACCGCGCGGGAATCCGGTGAACGCGCCGAGCTCACCGGCGTCGAGCGCACGGTTGCCATTGCTGTCGGTCCACGACACCGCCTGGTTGACCAGGGCATTCGGGTTGGCCGCCTGGGCGATCTCGGACCCGAACTGGTTGTAGAAGCGACCGTAGTAGGCCTTCAGAGCGGTCTTGCCGTTGCCGAAGACGTCGTAAGTCATGCCGATGCGCGGCTGGATGTTCGGACCGAAGTCGAACACGTCGGTCTTGGGGAAGGTGCGCTCGGCCACGAAGGTGCCGGCCGGGCTGGTCTGGGCCGGCAGGTAGGCCGAGACGCCGTCGACGCGGAGGCCGAGGTTGAACGTGGCCCGACCGATCGTCCACCGGTCCTGCACGAACAGCCCGTAGGTCGACAGACGATGGTCGGAGTTCAGAGGCGTGTTCGCCAGCTGGGCCTGCAGTGCCACGCCGTTGTTGAACTCCAGGTAGTAGTCGCCGTTGCGGGTCGTTTCCAGTTCCATCCGCTCCCGCGAGAACTGGACCCCGCCCTTGATGTCGTGCGAACCGCCACGGCCGGCGTCGAGGAAGTAGCTGCCGGTGACGTTGCCCTGGTAGCGCTCGTTCGGGTTCAGGGTCTGCTGAATCGCCGCGTTCTCGATCGTGAACCGCGAGATGTCGCGAAGCGAGATGTCGGTGGGCTGCACCTCGGGCTGGTAGCGGGACGGCGTCGTGCCCCACATGCGGCCGAAACGGGCGTCGACGACGAAGCGGCGGCCGAGGACCTGGTTGTAGTTGAACGCGTAGTTCTGCGCCGGCTGGTCCTGCAGCGTGGTCGCCTTGTCGGGCACGAAGAGGTAGGGCGCGTCGCGGCGGTGGAAGCGGTCCTTGAGATTGCGGTTGAAGACCACCGAGGTCCGGATCGAGGGTGAGGTCTGCCAGGTGAGCTTGCCGACGAAGTTACGGATCCGGTTGTCGTCGATTGCCTGGGAGCCGTCGGGATTGAGCGCGCCGATCTGCGCCTGGTCGAGCCGCCACCACCGCGACGCGCCGAAGAACCAGACCTTGTCGCGGCGGATTGGCCCACCGAGCGTCGAGCTCCAGTCGTAGCTGATCTCGATCGGGTTGCCGGCGGCGCCGGTGGTCTGCCCGGGCTGCAGCCCGAGGCGCGAACGCAGTGCGTCGGTGATGTTGCTGCCCTGCAGGCTGTCGTTCATGAAGTAGAAGTTGTGGTCGCTGGCGAAGCGGTTGCCGCCCGACTTGGTGACCATGTTCATGTAGACGCCCGACACATCGCTCTCCGCGGTGCCCGAGGCGGTCTGCATGTTGTATTCCTCGTACATCTCGAAGCCGTAGTACATCATCGTGGCGCCGCCGTTGCCGCCGGCCCAGTTGGTCTTGAGGCCGTCGATCGAGAACGACTTCTGGCTGTCGGCCGAGCCGTAGGCTTCGATGTTGTACTGCTGCATGCCCTCGGTGCCGCCGACGTCGAGCCGGCCCGTGACCACGCCCGGCACCAGGCCGGCCATCACCCACGGGTTGCGCCCGGTCGGGATGGCTTCGAACAGATCCTTGGTGATGTTGGTCTGGGTGACCGTCGACGACACGTCGACAACCGGAGAGACACCGCTGACGGTCACGGTTTCCTGCAACGTGCCGACGCCGAGCTCGACATCGACGCGGGCGGTGCGGGCGACCTGCACGACGATGCCCTCGCGCTTGAGCGTGCCGAAGCCGGTCAACTCGTAGCTCACCTCGTAGACGCCCGGAGGCAGCTGGAAGGTGTAGCTGCCGGCATCACCGGTGACGGCCGTGCGGGCCCCGCCGATCAGCGCCGGACTCGACGCGCTGACCGTGACGCCGGGCAGCACCCCTCCCTGGCCGTCCCGCACCACGCCCGACAACGTGCCGGTCTGCTGGGCCTCGGCCGCCGCCGCCAACAGCGCAGCTGCCACGGCAAGCGCCGCAATTCGTCTCGCTCGATTCATGAACCTTGTCCTCCACCCGCCGGCAGCGGCGGACCGCGATCTGACAACCCGATGCACGGCGCCGATCCGGAACGGATCTCAGCACTGTAGCCGAAAAACGAATGGATCGTGCGGACTCGATGCCAAGCGGCACGGTTCGCCAGCGGGCGTCGAGCCGGTCGTGCCGACCGAACGCTCGGTCTTCGTTCCGAGAGGCTCGGAGCCGCTAGTCGTCGAGTCCGGCAATCAACGCGCCGACCGACGGCCGCCGCAGCTTGCGCTCCAACCGCGCCAGCCGGTGCTCGGCCTCGCCGCGGTAGCGGGCCGCCTGAGGCTCGGCCAGGGCGTCGAGCACGAGGGCCCGCGCCGTCTCGAGGTCGCGGGCGCGATGCTCGTGGAAGATGGCGAGCGCCTCGCGGGCCTCGCGGCGGGCCAAGGC
>CAYUAX010000065.1:0-23097 GCA_964442845.1 uncultured Bifidobacteriaceae bacterium
GGGGCTGCAACGCCGCCGGGGTGGTGGCGGCGCGCATCATCGAGAGCCCGCGCGAACGGCTCATCGCGATCATCACCAACAACTTCGCCCTCTGCAACGGCCGCTGGCCGACGCAGATCCTGGTGGCGTCGATCTTCGTCGGCGGGGCGGTGCCGGCGCACTGGGCCGGCTTGATTTCGGCGCTGGCCGTCGTCGGCGTCGCCGTGCTCGGCGTGGTGCTCACCTTCGCCACGTCGTGGCTGCTGTCGCGGACGCTGCTGCGCGGCGAGGTCTCGGCCTTCAGCCTGGAACTGCCGCCGTACCGGCCGCCGCGGGTGCTCGCCACGCTCTACACTTCGCTCATCGATCGCACGCTCTACGTGCTGTGGCGGGCGGTGGTCTTCGCGCTGCCGGCCGGGGCGGTGATCTGGCTGGTCTCGAACATCAGCGTCGGCGGCGGCAGCCTGGCGGCGCTGATCGTCGACTGGCTGCAGCCGTTCGGCGGCGTGCTCGGGCTGTCGGGCGTGATCCTGCTCGCCTACGTCGTCGCCATCCCGGCCAACGAGATCGTCGTGCCGACGATCCTGATGCTGACCGTGCTCGTCACCGGCGTGCCCGACGTCGGCGGCGGCGCCGGCGTGATGTTCGAGCTCGACTCGACGACCGACACCGCGGCGGTGCTGCGGGCCGGCGGCTGGACGCTGCTCACCGCGGTGTGCCTCATGCTCTTCAGCCTGGTCCACAACCCGTGCTCGACGACCATCTACACGATCTGGAAGGAGACCGGCAGCGCCCGGTGGACCGCCGTCTCGGCGCTGCTGCCGCTGGCGATGGGCTTCCTGCTGTGCTTCGTCGTCGCGCAGACCTGGCGGCTGGTCGTCGGCGTCTGAGCGGCGGCTGAATCGCGGTAGTGTCGAGGGATGCGCCCGCTCGCCGCGGCGTTCACCTCGCCCGAGGCGAAACGCCGGCACGTCCGCCAGCTCTTCGCGGCCATCGCCGACCGCTACGACCTCATCACCCGCGTGCTCTCCTATGGCCAGGACGCGCGCTGGAAGGATCGGCTGGCGCGGCTGGTGGCGGTCGCGCCGGGCGAGCGTGCCCTCGATCTCGCCTGCGGCACCGGCGACATCGCCGCGCGCCTCGCCGCCTCGGGCGCCGTGGTGTGCGGCCTCGACATCACGCCGCGGATGCTGCAGCTCGCCCGTGCCAAGCCGGGTGCCGCGCGCTGCACGTGGACGACCGGCGACATGACCGCGCTGCCGTTCGCCGACGCCAGCTTCGACGTCGTGACCACCGGCTACGGTCTGCGCAACGTCCCCGATCTCGAGCGGGCGATCGCCGAGATCGCGCGCGTGCTGCGGCCGGGCGGCCGCTTCGCGTCGCTCGACTTCAACCGGCCCGACGCGCCGCTCGTGCGCGGCGCCTATCTGCTGTATCTCGACGTCGTCGGCGGCGCGCTGGGTTGGGCGCTGCATCGCGATCCGTCGGCCTATCGCTACATCCCGGCGTCGATTCGCCGCTATCCCGGCGCGCGCGCCGTGGCCGCGTCGCTGACCGCGGCGGGGCTCGACGAGGTGTCGGTTTTCCGACTCCTCGGCGGCCTGTTGTCATTGCATGTCGGCACGCGTCGCTCGTGAGATCCGTCGCTATCGTTGCGGTCTCGAGGGTCCGAAACACCAACACAGGATGGTTGGGTCCGGGCTTCCCGTGAGGGGGAGTGCACCCCCGGGCAACCCGGCCGCATGTCGCAACCGATGCCGCTCGTCGACTCGCTCTTGACCGCCATCGTCCGCAGTGATGGCGATGCGCTGGTGCTGCACGTGGGAGAAAAGCCCTACGTCGTCGCGGCCGCCGGTCCGGTGGAGCTGTCGCGTCAGGGGCTCGGCCTCGGCGCCATGGAGGGGCTGCTGACGCAGCTGCTCTCGGCCGACGCGCTGCGCGGCCTGCGCGAGATGGGCGCCGTCGAACACGAGCTGGCCTCGATCCCCGCCGCCGGCCACGATCGCTTCACGGTCATCGCCGCGCGCGGCGGCGACGACATCTGGATCGAAGTGCGCCGTCATCGCCGGCCGCGGCCGGCCGTGGTCGCCGAGCCGGTGCCGGCCGTCGCGATGGAGACGCCGGTGGCCGTCGAGGCGCCGGTCGAGATCGCCGCGCCGGTCGAGGTCGCTTCGCTGCCCGCGGAGATGCCGGTCGCGCCCGACGCCGCTGAACCCGAACCGCTCGCTGAGCCACTCGTCGAGGAGGCACCGCCCGCGGCCGCCGCGCACGAGGCCTCGCCGCACGCGGAGACGGAGGTCGTCGCACCCGTGGCGGCATCCGCCGAAGAAGAGGACTCGACGACGTCGATCGAGGTCGCACCCGTGGCGGCTCAACCCGTCGCGAGCGACGCCGCCGAGGCGCCCGCCATGTCCGCCGGCGAGCCGATCGCCGTCATCGACGAGAGGGAGATGCCGGTGGTCGACGAACCCATGGCGGCGATTGCCGATGACATCGAGGACGCGCCCGTGGCCGAGACGGTCGATGCCGGCGCGCCCGAAGCGTGGACGCTCGACCACGTCCCGGCCATCGACTTCGAGACGGCGCCCGACGAGGCCGCCGCGCCCGTGATGGAGTTCACGCTCGACGTGCCGGCTGCCGCCGCGCCGGCGTCGTTCGACGCGCTGGTGCCGCCGGCCGAGACGGTCGTGGAAGCGGCACCCGTCGTGGCCGACCTGCTCGCGCCGGTCCCCGCGCTGGAACCTGCCGTCGACGAACCCGAGGCCGCCGCGGCGCCGCTGGCCGAGCCCGTTGCGGCCGACGAGCCGGCGCCGGTCGTGGCCGCGGCTCCCGACGTCGTGTCGGCCCCCGCACCGGCCGCCGAGCCCGCCGAGCCCGAACCCGAACCCGAGCCCGAACCCGTCGCGGCGGCCGAAGCTCGCGAGGCGCCAGCCGCAGCTGCTGCCCAGGCGCCCGTGGCGCCCGAGCCCGTCGAGCCGCCCGTGGCGATCGAACCGGCCGTGCCTGAATTCTCCGCGCCGGCCGCTGCGTCGGCGACAATGGCGTCCGTGCCGCTCTCCCCCGAGCCGCCGATCGCGCCGCCGGCGCCGCCGGCCGAGCCCTACGTTCCCCGTTACGACGTGCCGGCCGCCGCGGCCTCCCCCCGCGCGCCGATGCCGCACGTCGATCCCGCCGTGCCCGAGCCACCTGCCTACCGGCCGCTGGAGCCGCAGCCGACCCTGCCCGGCCTGCCTCCCACGGCATTCGACGACGTCACCCGTGTCGACGCGCCTGTCGACACGCTGCCCGGCGTCGTGCTGTCGCTGACCCGCGATTCGGCGCGGACCGCCAGCCAGTCGTCGCGGGCCCATGGCCGTGCCGGCGGCATCGAGCGCCTGCTGCGCCTGGCCGCCGCCCGCGGCGCCTCGGCGCTCTACCTCACGACCCAGGCGCGGCCCGCCGTGCGCGTCGACGGCGACATCCGCCTGCTCGAGGGCGAGTCGCCGCTGTCGAGCGGCGACGTCGAAGCCGCGGTGCTCGAACTGGCGCCCGACGGCGCCCGCGACAAGGAGAGCGCGGAGTGGATCCGCGACCTCCAGGACGTCGGCCGCGTCCGCATCACCACGTTCCGCGACTACCGCGGCCCGGGCGCGCTTCTGCGGATGATCTCGGCCCGCGCCACCTCGGCCGAGCAGCTCGGCCTGGTGCGCGAGATCCAGGCACTGGCGATGGAGCCCGAAGGGCTGATCATCGTCACCGGCCCGCGCGCCAGCGGCAAGTCCACGCTGGTGTCGGCGTTCGTCGATCTCATCAACCGACAGCGCAACGACTACGTCATCACGCTCGAGGGGCAGATCCGTCTCGTCCACGAGAGCCGCGGCTCGCTCATCAGCCAGCGCGAGCTGCGCGGCAGCGCCGGCGAGATCGTGGCGGCGGCGCGCGCCGCCCTGCGCGAGAACCCCGACGTGCTGATCATCGAGGACCTGCGCTCGCCCGACGTGCTGCAGGTGGCGCTCGACGCCGCCGGGTCGGGCCTGCTGGTGTTCGCCTCGGTCACCGCCCCGTCGGCGACCGCGGCGCTCGAACGCCTGGTCGACCTGTGTCCGTCGGAGCAGCGGCGCAACGCCCGTGCCGCCCTCGCCGAGCACCTGCGCGGCGTCGTCGCCCAGGTGCTGCTGCGCAAGGCCGGCGGCGGGCGCCTCGCCGCCCGCGAGCTCGTGCTCAACACCAACGCCGTGGCGGCGCTGGTCAGCGACGGCCAGATCGCCCAGCTGCCGCGCGCCATCGACAGCGGCCGCAAGCTCGGCATGGCCCCGCTCAACGACGCGCTCGTGGCGTTCGTGCAGAGCGGCGCGGTGGACGTGCGCGAGGCCTACCGCAAGGCGGACGACAAGGTCGGCCTGCTCGGCCTGCTACGCCGCGAAGGGATCGATACCTCGTTCGTTGAACGCCTCGCCTGACTCGGCGTTCCACGAACGATAGCGGCTAGGGGCTAGCGGCTAGCCGCTAGCGTTCGAGCCAGGGGCGCAGCTCTTCGAGCAGCATCGCGGCCACGTGATCCTCGGTGAGCGCATCGGCGCGAACGGGGCCGGCGACCGGGCGTTCGTGCTGGGTGACGCGGCTGCCGCGCGTCCGCACGACGCGCACCAGCGGCTGCGGCGGGTCGGTGCTGGCGTCGAGCACCACCTCGATGCCGTCCTCGCGGGCCCGCTCGGGCACCAGGCGCACGCCGCCCGAGGGCGTCATCACGTCGAAGCTCAGCCCCTCGCCGCGCAGCGCGTTGGCCATCGCCCGGAACACCGGCGTCGCCGTCTGATCCAGGAAACGGGTGTAGTCGCGGCCGGCCTCGTCGGCGCGCGTGCGCCGCTCGGCGGCGTCGCGACGGGCGCTCTCGATGGCCTTGACGAGCGATTTACGGAGCAGGGCGATGTCCATCACGACAACCTGACGGCGCCGGCGGCGGCCAGCGCGTCGATGGCCGGGCGATCGTAGCCCAGCTCGGTGAGCACCGCCGCCGTGTGCTGGCCGAGCACCGGCGGCCCGGTGCGGACGCTGCCGGGCGTCTCTGACAGCTTCACCGGCACGCCCGTGACCGACACCTCGCCGAGGGTCGCGTGGCCCACCTTCTGGACCATCCCGCGGGCGAGGGTCTGCGGATCGGCGAACACCTCTTCCACCGAGCGGACCGCACCGCACGGCACGCCGGCGGCGAGCAGCCGCGCCGACCAGTCGGCACGTGTGCGGCTGCGAAAGACGGCGTCGAGGCGCGGCTTGAGTTCGGCGTAGTGCTCGAGCCGCCCGGCGTTGGAGGCGAAGCGCGGGTCAGCGCCGAGGTCGGGCAGCTCGGCGACCCGGCAGAACTTCTGCCAGAGCGCGTCGTTCCCGACCGCCAGCGCCAGGTCGCCGTCGGCGGTGGCGAAGGTCTCGTAAGGGGCAATCGTCGGATGGCGGTTGCCCAGTCGTCCGGGTGCCGACCCGGTCGCGAAGAAGTTGCCGGCCTGGTAAGTGAGCAACGCGGTCGTCGCGTCCAGCATGCCGAGATCGACCACCTGGCCCTGGCCGGTGCGCTCGCGCGCCACCAGGGCGGCCAGGACGCCCTGGGCCGCGAACATGCCCGAGACGATGTCGACGATGGCGACGCCCAGCCGATACGGCGGCCCGTCGGCGGCGCCGGTGATGCTCATCAACCCGCCCTCGGCCTGCATCACCGCGTCGTAGCCGGGTTCGTCACGCCTCGGCCCGGTCTGTCCGTAACCCGAGATGGAGCAGTAGACGAGGCGGGGATGGCGGGCGCGCACGGTGGCCGCGTCGAAGCCGGCGCCATCGAGCGTGCCGGGGCGGAAGTTCTCGACGACCACGTCGGCCCGGGCGAGCAGCCGCTCGACCACGTCCTTTCCGCCCGCCGTCTTGAAGTCCACCGCCACGCTTTCCTTGTTGCGGTTGACGCTGAGGAAGTAGGCGCTCTCTTCACCGAGGAACGGCGGACCCCAGCGGCGGGTGTCGTCGCCGCGGCCGGGATGCTCCAGCTTGATCACGCGGGCGCCCAGGTCGCCGAGGATCATCGTGCAGTACGGGCCGGAGAGGACGCGGGTGAAGTCGAGGACGGTCAGGCCGGTGAGGGGTCCCATACGTATCCGACCCATGGTACCCGCGATGCCGCGGCGTCGCGCTCGGAATGTGCTCGCGGGCGGCGATCGACGTGGCGGCCGCCGTCACGCCCGCGGCAGGCGGCGGCTGACGCGGCACAGATCGGCGAGCAGCCCGTAGGCGGTCTGGGTGAGGCCGCCATCGCGCTGCACGATGCCGATCTCCCCAAGGTGATCCGTGGCCAGGTACAGCGCGTTCTCCAGCCCCGCGATCTGCGCCAGCGGATCGTCCGCGGCGAGCCAGATCGGCGCCACGTCCACGCTTACGCGATCGCCGTCGCGACGGCCGCTGGCCACCAGCCGCAGGCGCTGTCCCCGCGCCTGGCCGGCGGCGAGCGCAGCGGCATCCACCTCGGCGATGCCGCGACGGGTCACCGCGTGCGGCGTGGTCCGCGCCCCGAGCAGCACGTTGGCCAGCAGCGCCGCCTTGGCGGCGGCGTCCCAGCCGTCGATGTCGAGCGACGGGTCGGCCTCGGCGATGCCCTGGCGCTGCATCTCGGCCAGCGCCGCCGCGAACGTCTCGCCGCGCTCGATCGCCGCGAGCACGTACCCGCACGTGGTGTTCAGGACGCCGCGGAACGCGGTGATCCGCAGTGCCGGGAGGGTGTCGGCGACGAGCGAGAACACCGGCACGCCGTCCATCACCGCGCTCTCGAAGAAGAACGCGCAGCCGGCCGCCTCGGCGCGCGCCGCCAGGTCGGCCCACGCGAACGCCGCCGGGCCCTTGTTGGCGGTCACCACGTGGGCGCCGGCGTCGAGCGCCAGCCGGACGTGCGTGGTCGCCGGCTCGCCCCGTGCTGCGTCGAGCACGGTGGTCTCCACCACGACGACGCGGCCCTCGCGGCACGCCGGCGCCAGCGCCGGCAGCGCCGCCGCCAGAAACGCGGCGCCGTCGCCGGCCAGCGCGGCCGCCGCGGGCGGGCCGTCCAGTCGGCGCGGGTCGATGCCGGCCGCGTCGAACCACCCGCCGCGGGTGCGCGAACAGACGCCGACCAGCGACCAGTCGAACGGCAGGCGGTCGCCGATCTCGGCGAGCAGCGTGAGGAGCCGCCGGCCGACATGGCCGGCGCCGACGAGGACGATCTGGAGTCGCGGCCGGCCCGCCATCACCGCGCCGCCGCGGCGTCGGGTAGCCGGGCGAGCAGCGCCTCGAGACGATCGAGGCCCTCCAGTACGTAGTCGGTGCGTTCGCCGACGCCGAGCCGCAGGTAGCCGTCCATGCCGAACTGGTCGCCAGGCACCACCAGCACGCCTTCTTCCTCGCGCAGCCGGGTCACCAGCGCCGTCGAGTTGATCGGCGCGCGGTAGCGCGTGTAGGCGAAGGCGCCGGCGTCGGCGGGGAAGAACGAGAACCGATCGGCGCGGGCGTCGAGCCACCGTTCAACCGCCGCGAGGTTCTCGGCCACGACCCGACGCGTGCGGGCCAGGAGGCGGGCGCGCGTGGCGGGCGCGAGCGCGACCTGCGCGAGGCGATCGCTGATCGCCCCCGGCGCGATCGTCGTGTAGTCGTGATAGCTCCACAGCGCTTCGGCCACCTCCGGCGTGGCCATCACCCAGCCGACGCGCAGCCCCGGCAGCCCGTAGGCCTTCGACAGCCCGCTCGTCACCAGCACGCGCTCGGCGCGTCCCCACATCGTCGGCGACTCGACGCCGTCGCGTTCGGCGCCGCGGTAGATCTCGTCGCTGACGATCCAGCAGCCGTGCCGGTCCGCCACGGCGGCGATGGCGTCGAAGTCGGCCGCGGTGGGCCGCAGGCCGGTCGGGTTGTTCGGCGCGCACAAAACGATCGCCCGCGTCTTCGGGCCGACCAGCGCCGCCAGTCGGTCGAGATCCACCCGCCAGCGCCGCGCCGCCGGGTCCTCGACCAGCGGCCACTCGCGCACGACGCCGCCAAAGGCGCGGACCAGCCCGTGCGTCTGCATGTAGGTGGGGACCAGCATCACCACGTCGTCGCCGGGCTGCACCAGGTACCACGCGGCGAGGAAGTTGGCCTCGGCGCCGCCGTTGGTCACCTCGACGTGGGCGGCGGTGGCGCCGGGATACAGCGCGGCAATCGCCGTGCGCAGCGCTTCGGTGCCGTTGGTCTGCGTGTAGATGAGGGGCTGATCGAGCACGGCGTCGAGGGCGGCGCCGTCGCCGACGAGTTCGCGCACGCTGAGCGGATGGACGCCGCTCTCCGAGAGGTTGAGGCGCACCTGGTGCTCCCATACGGACTGGAAGCGCTCCATCGCGAACGGCTCGACGCGCATGGCGGCGAGTATACTTATCGCTGACCGATGCGCGAGGAACTGCAGCCGCGGTTCGTGGAGGTGCCGGCCGGCGAGTTCGTCATGGGCGCCCCCGACGGCGACGACGACGAGCGGCCGGTTCGGCGCGTCACCCTCGATCGCTTCCTGCTCTCGGCACATCCGGTCACCAACGCGCAGTACGCCGAGTTCGTCCGCCACACCGGTTATCACGCCCCCGACGTGCGCGACCTGCCGTCGTTCGTCGCCCCGGCGGCGGAGGCGGCGTTCCGCGAGCTGGCCTCGCCCTACATCTGGCGCGGCGGCGACCTGCCGAAGGATCGCGGCCTGCACCCGGTCACGCTGGTCACCCACGCCGACGCGGTGGCCTACTGCGTGTGGCTGGGCACGCGGCTCGGCCGCGCGGTGCGGCTGCCGACCGAGGCCGAGTGGGAACGCGCCGCCCGCGGCGGCATCGACGGCCGGCGGTATCCGTGGGGCGACGAGATCGACCCGTCGCGTTCGAACTTCCTGCCCGACGTCGGCCTCAAACGGATGCGCGGCACCCGCCCGGTCGGCACGTATCCGCCCAACCCCTTCGGTCTGCACGACATGGCCGGCAACGTCTGGGAATGGGTGGCCGACTGGTATCAGCCCGACGCCTACGCCGGCGGCGACACCGCCAATCCCAGCGGCCCGGTCTCGGGCGCGCTGCGCGTGCTGCGCGGCGGCTCGTGGGTGACGCACGACGTCCGCCAGCTGCGCTGCTCGCATCGCCACAAGGTGCCCCCCGACACCTACGCCTACTCGATCGGTTTCCGGGTGGCGTACTCCGAGACGCACGAGATCGCCGCGTCGCTCACGGACGAGGAGGCCCTGCAATGACCCGACGTGTTCTGTGCGCGCTGTTCGCGTGTGGTGTGGCCGTCACCCCGGCGGCGGCGCAGCCGCCGTCCGGGCCGCCACCGCCGGTCGTCGTCGTCCGCGGCGAAGGGGAAGTGCGCGCCCAGCCCGATATCGCCTTCATCACGCTGGCCACGGAGCACCGCGGCGCCACCGCCAAGGACGCGCAGTCGCAGGGCGCGACGGCGATGACCGCGGTGCAGCAGCGCCTGAGCGCCGCGGGCCTGGCCAAGGACGCCATCCGGACGCTGAGCTACGACCTGCAGCCGCAGTTCGACTACGTGAACGGCAAGCAGGTGGGGCGCGGCTTCCTGGCCCGCAACGTCATCGAGGTACGCGCCGACCAGGTCGGCCGCGTCGGCGAGCTGCTCGAGATCGCGGTCACCGCCGGCGGGACGGCCGTGCAGGGCGTGCGCTTCGACGTCAAGGACCGGACCGGGCTCGAGCGTCAGGCCCTCAGCCGCGCCGTGGCCGACGCCCGCGCCCGCGCGGCGGCTGCCGCCGAGGGGGCCGGCGCGACGATTGTCGCGGTCGTGCGCATCGAGGAAGACGGCGTCGTCAGCCGCCCGATCGAGCAGCCGATGATGCGCATGGCGGCCGACAGCGTCGCCGCCGCGCCACCGCCGCCCATCGCCGCCGGCGAGGCGGTGATCCGCGCCACCGTCACCCTCACCGCCACCATCAAGTAGCCTGCCCGGGACTCGGGGCTCGGGGCTCGGGACTAGAATCTGGAGAGACCGCGCGTCCGCGCGGCCTCGAGAGGATCACGCCATGCCCGCCTGCTTCGCCCGCCGCACCGCGCTCTTGTTGGTCGTCGCCGCCTTCGTCCTCGGCACCGGGGTGCTCGCCGAGCAAGCTGGCCCGGCGCGCCGTCCGGCCGCGGCCCAGAAGAACGACGAGGAATACACGGCGAAGATCCGCGAGGCCCTCCAGGATCCGCGGATCACCACCGAGCTGGTCGATCACCTGCCGGCCTCCGCCACCGTGCCGACGCCGCTGAAGTTCCTCGGCCGCTTCGTCGGCCAGCCCGGCGAGCTGACCTACGCCAGGGACATCCACCGCTACTACCAGGAGCTGGCGCGGGTGTCGAAGCGGGCCCGCTACTGGACCATCGGCAAGAGCGAGGAAGGCCGCGACATGGTGGCCCTGGCCATCGCCGACGAGGCGACCATCGCGTCGCTCGAGAAGTACCGCGACCAGCTCGCCGCGCTTACCGACCCGCGCCGCACCACCGACGCCCAGGCGCAGTCGCTGATCCAGGCCGCCAAGCCGATTTACTACATCACCAGCGGCATCCACTCGCCCGAGAACGGCGGTCCCGAGATGCTGCTCGAGCTGGCCTACCGCCTGATCGTGCAGGAGACGCCGTTCGTCCAGCAGATCCGCGACAACGTCATCACGATCATCACCCCGGTGATCGAGGTGGACGGCCGCGAGAAGCAGGTCGACACCTACTACTTCAACAAGACGCGAAAATCCGGCGACGCCCGCCTGCCGCTGATGTACTGGGGCAAGTACGTGCAGCACGACAACAACCGCGACGGCATGGGGCAGTTCCTCGAGCTGACCAAGGCGGTGACGCGGATGCAGCTGCAGTGGACGCCGACGGTCATGCACGACCTGCACGAGGCGCAGACCTATCTCTATTCCTCGACCGGCACCGGCCCCTACAACGACGCTCTCGACCCGATCGTCATCAGCGAGTGGTGGCAGCTGGCCCAGCACGACGTCCTCGAGATGACCAAGCGCGGCGTCCCCGGGGTGTTCACCTACGGGTTCTACGACGGGTGGGTGCCGAACTACATGTTCTTCATCGCCCACTCGCACAACGCCATCGGCCGCTTCTACGAGGTGCAGAGCTACGGGCCCGACAACTACACCGCGCGGGCCAGCGCCACCGCGGCCAGCAAGGAGTGGTTCCGGCCCAACCCGCCGCTGCCCGAGATCAAGTGGGGACCGCGCAACAACACCAACATCCAGCAGTCGGCGCTGCTGTTCTCGCTCAACCACGTGGCGAAGAACCGCCAGGCGTTTCTCGAGAACTACTGGCTGAAGAACAAGCGGGCGGTGGACAAGGGGAAGCACGGCCCGCTGTACGCCTGGCACATCCCGGCCGGCCAGCGCCGCAAGGCCGACACCGCCGATGCCGTGAACGAGCTGATGCGCCAGGGCCTGGAAATCCACCGCGCCGACGCCGCCTTCACCGCCGGCGCGACCTCGGTCACGGCCGGCGACTACGTGGTGCGCGGCGACCAGCCCTACCGCACGCTCGCCGACATGTACTTCTCGATCCAGAACTACCCGCCGCAGAACCCGCGGCCCTACGACGACACCGGCTGGACCTTCCAGTACATGCGCGACATCACCATCACCGAAGTGAGGGACGCCGCGGTGCTCACCCAGAAGATGACGCGCGTGACCGGACCGGTGAAGGCCGCCGGCGGCATCACCGGCAGCGGCTCCGTGCTGGTCGTCGATCACACCGCCGACAACGCGCTGGTGACGTTCCGCTTCAAGCACGCGCAGGTGCCGATGCTGGCCGCCGAGGAGGACTTCACGCTCGACGGCCACGCGTTCCGTGCCGGCGCGATTCTGGTGCCCAACGCCGACCGGGCGATGCTCGAGCCGACCCTGCAGGACCTCGGCCTGTCGGCGTGGGCGACGGCGTCGGCGCCGGCGGTGAAGACCCACGACCTCGACATCCCGCGCATCGGCTACGTGCACAGCTGGACGCGGACGCAGGACGAAGGCTGGGTGCGGGCGGCGTTCGACACCTACGGCGTGCCCTACACCTACTTCGCGGATCAGAAGCTCAAGGACGAGCCGAACCTGCGGACCAAGTACGACGTCATCGTCTTCCCGCACGTCGGCGGCACCGCGACGGCGCAGGTGAACGGCATGGCGATGACCGGATCGGCGCCGCTGCCGTATCGCAAGACCGACACGACCCCGAATCTGGGCTTCGTCGATCAGAGCGACGACATCCGCGGCGGCATGGGCATCGAGGGCCTGGCCAACCTGGTGAAGTTCGTCCGCGACGGCGGCACGCTGATCACCGAGGGCTCGACCTCGACCATCCTGCCGCAGTACGGCGTGCTCGGCGGCGTCACCGTCGAGAGCCCGGCGCAGCTCTTCGTCCGCGGCTCGATCGTCCGCGGCAAGGTGGCCGACAAACTGAGTCCGCTCACCTACGGCTTCGACGGCAGCGACCTGCCGGTCTACTTCAACCAGGATCCGGTGCTGAGCGTCGGCGGCGCGGGGCTCGGGCCGTTCGCCGCGTTCTTCGGCGGCGGCGCCGCCAACGCCGGTCTCGGTCAGGTGGTGACCCCCAACGCGCAGCGGCTGACGATTCAGCCGCTCGACGGTGCGCCGGCCGAACCGGCGGCCGGCGGGCCGCAGGCCAGCGAGATGGCGGCGTTGCGGGCGATGGCGGCCCAATTCGGCATCGCCTTCGACGACGCCCGTCCGCGCGTGCCGCTGACGTTCTCCACGAATGCCAACGACTTGCTGCTGTCGGGCACGCTGGCCGGCGGCCAGGCGCTGGCCGGCAAGGCGGCGCTGTTGGACGCCACGCTCGGCAAGGGGCACGTGGTGATGTTCGCGATCCGCCCGTTCTGGCGGTGGCAGACCCAGGGCACCTACAGCCTGGGCTTCAACGCCATCATGAACTGGAACGATCTGGACGCGGGGAAGGCGGCGGCGCCGCCGACGACGAGGCAGTAGATGTCGTAGTTACAGCTCGAGACTGCGCCACAGGTACCACGCGGCCACCGATCGGTGGGGCCGCCAGGGCTCGGCCAGCTTCGCGGCCCGCTTCGGCGTCGGCCGGGCGCGCAGGCCATAGACGCGCTGCAGCGCCGTCAGCAGGCCGAGGTCGTCGGCCGGGAAGACGTCGGGACGGTGCAGCTGGAACATCAGGAAGATCTCGGCCGTCCATCGCCCGATGCCGAGCACCGCGGTCAGTGCTTCGAGCGCCGCGGCGTCGTCCTGGCCGGGCAGCGCCGCCAGGTCGAGCCGGCCGTCGCGCACTCGCGACGCCAGGTCGCGGACGAAGCGCACCTTGTTGGTGCTGAGGCCCACGCCGCGCAGCGTGGCGTCGTCGACGGACAGCAGGCGCCGCGGCGTTGGAGCGCCGTTCGGGAACAGGGCGCACAGCCGTCCGAAAATCGTCGCCGCTGCCTTCGTGGAGAGCTGCTGGGAGGCGATCGCCCGCAGCAGCAGGACAAAGGGGTCGGCGGCGGCCGACCCGCCCAGCCGGCACGGGCCGACGCGGCGGATCAGATCGGCCAGGCGCGGATCGGCGGCCATTAGATGCCGGCGCGCGCGTCGGGTGTCGAGGGGCACGGCGGCATCATCCCACGATGCGCGCGGCGCATTCACTCCAGCGAATGTGCCGCTCGACCCCACGCCCGTCACATGCGCGTCGTGCGTCGGAACGGTTTGTGCCGTAAGCTCAGAGCTTGCCCATGGACGCGACGCTGGTGAACTTCATCGGCCGGACGCCGCTCGTGCGCCTGGCGCGACTCGAGCGCGAGGTGCCCGGCCTGGAGCTGTACGGCAAGCTCGAAGCGAGCAACCCCGGTGGCTCGGTGAAGGACCGCGCCGCCCGGCACATGATCCTCGAAGGCATCCGCTCCGGCGCCCTTGGCCCCGGCAAGCGGCTGCTCGACGCCACCTCCGGCAACACCGGCATCGCCTACGCGATGATCGGCGCCGCGCTCGGCTTCCCGGTGACGCTGTGCCTGCCGGCCAGCGCCAGCCCTGAGCGCAAGCGCATCCTCACCGCTTACGGCGCCGAACTGGTGTTCACCGATCCGATGGACGGCTCGGACGGCGCGATCCTCGAGGCCCGGCGCCGCTATGCCGCGGCGCCCGGCGACTACTTCTACCCGGACCAGTACAACAACGACTTCAACTGGCGGGCGCACTACGAGACGACCGGGCCGGAGATCGTGAGCGACACCGCCGGCCGGCTCACGCACTTCGTGGCCGCGCTCGGCACGAGCGGCACGTTCATGGGCACGGGGCGGTATCTGCGTGCGCACGTGCCCGGCGTGACCCTGGTCTCGGTGCAGCCCGAGTCGCCGCTGCACGGGCTCGAGGGCCTGAAGCACATGGCCTCGGCGATCGTGCCCGGCATCTACGACGAGACGCTGGCCGATCACGCCGACGTCGTCTCCACCGAGGCGGCGCACGAGATGACCCGGCGCCTGGCCCGTGACGAGGGCGTGCTGGTCGGCGTGTCGAGCGGCGCCAACGTCGCCGCCGGCCTCGCCCGCGCGGCCGAAGCGCGGCAGACCCGCGATCGGGTGGTGATGGTGGTCATCCTCTGCGACGCCGGCGATCGCTATCTGTCCGAGCACTTCTGGGACGAGGGCCGGCCGGCGGGCCAGGCGTCGGTGCTGCCCGAGGCGACGGCGTCGTGACCCCGCTCACGCTCGCCGCCGGCGTGCGCGCCGCCATCGAGGCGCACGGCCGGGAGGCCTATCCGCACGAGTGCTGCGGCGCGCTGCTGGGCGAGGGCGACGTCGTCCACGCCGTGCATCCGCTGCCCAACGTCACCACCGAAGGGCCGCGGCGCCGGTTCCGGGTGGACGACAAGGACTATCTGACCGCCGAGCGGAAGGCGTCGGCGGCCGGCCTGAGCCTGCTCGGCTTCTACCATTCGCACCCCGACCACCCGGCCGAGCCGTCGCAGTACGACCTCGACCACGCGTTTCCGACCTTCGTCTACCCGATCCTGTCGGTGCAGCAGGGCCAGCCGGCGGCGCTGCGCGCCTGGCGGCTGAAGGCCGATCGGTCGGGCTACGACGAGCAGCCGGTCAGCGGCGCCGACACGATCGCCACGCCCGGGACGTCATAAACTGGCGAGGCTCCGCCCGAGATCGGCGAGCATAAAGGTAAGGCTCCACCTCGCTAGTCACAGTGTCGTTTGGCCCGCCCTCCGGGCGGGCGTAGACGTCTTGTATGGCGGGACTCGAGTTGTTTGCTGATCTGGCCATCCAAGACGTCTAGACTGAGGTCCGAGGACGTATGCCCGTAGCCATCCACATCCCGACGCCGCTCCGCCCGTTCACCGACAAGCTCGACACCGTCCAGGCCAACGGCGCCACCGTCGGTGAGGTGCTCCAGGACCTCACGACGAAGCACGCCGGCCTCAAGCAGCACCTCTACACGCCGGACGGCAAGCTGCGGAGCTTCGTGAACATCTACGTCGGCGACGAAGACATCCGCTACCTGCAGAAGGAGCAGACGCCGGTGGCCGACGGCCAGACGGTGAGCATCATCCCGTCGGTGGCGGGTGGGGCGGGCGTGGCGGCGCCGACCGCGTTGCCGGCGCTCGACGCCGAGGAGATCAAGCGCTACAGCCGTCACCTCATCCTGTCGGAAGTCGGCATGGAAGGGCAGCAGAAGCTCAAGGCGGCCAAGGTGCTGTGCATCGGCGCCGGCGGTCTCGGCTCGCCGGTGGCGATGTACCTGGCGGCGGCCGGCGTCGGCACGCTGGGCATCGTCGACTTCGACACCGTGGACCTCAGCAACCTGCAGCGGCAGATCCTGCATGGCACCGACGACATCGGCAAGCCCAAGCTCACCTCGGCGAAGGAGACGCTGCGGCGCCTCAACCCGCACGTCAACGTGATCGCCCACGAGGTGGCGCTCAGCTCGCAGAACGCGCTGGATCTGTTCCGTGGCTACGACGTGGTCGTGGACGGCACCGACAACTTCCCGACGCGGTACCTCGTCAACGACGCCTGCGTGTTGCTGGGCATTCCCAACGCCTACGGCAGCATCTTCCGCTTCGAGGGCCAAGCCTCGGTGTTCGGCACCAAGGACGGCCCGTGCTACCGCTGCCTGTATCCGGAGCCGCCGCCGCCCGGGCTCGTGCCGAGTTGCGCCGAGGCCGGCGTGCTCGGCATCCTGCCCGGCCTGGTCGGCACCATCCAGGCCACCGAGACGGTGAAGCTGATCCTCGGCGTCGGGCAGACGCTGGCCGGCCGGTTCCTGATCTACGACGCGATGCGGATGCGCTTCCGCGAGCTGACGCTGCGCAAGGATCCCGACTGCCCGGTGTGCGGCACGCACCCGACGGTGACCGCGCTCATCGACTACGAGCAGTTCTGCGGCATCACGCCGGCACCGGCCACGCCGCCGCCGACCTCGCCGGCCACCGACATCTCGCCGCTGGAACTGAAGGCGCGGATGGACGCCGGCACGACGCCGTTCATCCTCGACGTCCGCGAGCCGAACGAGTACCAGATCAACCGCATCCCCGGTTCGGTGCTGATCCCGCTGGGCGACCTGCCGAGCCGGTTCGCCGAGCTCGACAAGGGCGCCGAGATCGTCACGCAGTGCAAGTCGGGTGTCCGCTCGGGCAAGGCCGCGGCGTTCCTGCGGCAGCAGGGCTTCACCAACGTGCGGAACCTGACCGGGGGCATCCTCGGCTGGATCGATCAGGTCGACCCGAGCCAACCCAAGTACTAGTTGCGGCGCAGCGCGCGCCCGGCGCGCTCGCCGGTCATCTTGCCGTCGTGCAACGTCAGTCGGCCGTTGACCACCACGGCCACGACGCCTTCGGCGTACTGGTGTGGCTTCTCGAACGTCGCCTTGTCGATGATCGTCGCCGGGTTGAAGACGACGACGTCGGCCTTGAGCCCGGGACGCAGGACGCCGCGATCGGCGAGGCCCATGCGCTGCGCGGGGAACGACGTCATCTTGCGGATCGCCTCCTCCAGCGTGAGCACGCGCTTCTCGCGCACGTAGACGCCGAGCACGCGCGGGAACGTCCCGTAGGCGCGCGGGTGCGGCGCGTCCTTGCCGAAGATCGGCATCCCCGGTGAGGCGTCGGAGGCGATCATCGTCGCCGGATGCTTCATGATGCGCACCAGATCGTCTTCGCTCATGGCGTGGTAGATGCCGACGCAACTGCCACGTTCGACGATCTCCACCACGAGGGCGGCTGCCTGGTCGAACGTCACCGGTCGCCCGCGATCGCGCAGCACCTGCGCCAGGCTCTTGCCAGCCAGCGCCGGGTCGAAGTCGCAGGACGCCAGGACGACGTTGGCCGGGTCGCCGCCGCCTCGCCCCTGCTCGATCGCCTCGGCGATCTCGCTCAGCACGCGTGGCCGCGCGGCGCCGTCCTTGAAGCGGGCCAGCATGGCTGCGCGCCCGCCTTCCTGCGCCCACTGCGGGATCAGACCTGACTGGATCGTGGTATTCGAGGCCGTGTACGGATACTGATCGAGCGTCGCGTCGACGCCGCGCCTCCGGGCTTCGTCGATGAGGCGCAAGGTCTCGACGCTCCTTCCCCAGTTGGCCTTGCCGATGGTCTTGTGGTGGGTGACCTGTGTCGGCAGGCCGCCCTGTTCGCCGATGGCAATCGTGTCGCGCACGCTGTCCAGGACGTGGATTCCCTCATCCCGCATGTGCGACTGATGGACGCCGCCGAACTCGCCGACCACGCGCGCGAGGTCGATCACTTCCTGCAGCGGGGCATAGTTGGCGGGCACGTAGAAGAGCCCGGTGCTCATCCCGAAGGCGCCATCGCGCATGCCCTGCCTGACGAGGTCGCGCATGCGCTGGAGTTCATCGGGAGTCGCCTGCCGGTTGGCCATGCCCAGCACCGCGAGGCGCACGGCGCCGTGGCCGATGAAGGCGCCGAGATTGATGGCCGGCTTCGCCGCCGCGACCTTCGCGAGATAGGCGCCGATCGCCGGGCTGCCGAACCCATCCGGACCGGCCATCACCGTGGTCACGCCCTGCCGCACGTCGTTCTCGGCCGCCGGATTGCCGATGAGGTCCTGTTTGTCGTCGCGGACCAGCGGGTCGACGGTGCCGGCCGGCACCGCGGTGTTGCCGGCATCGCCGTGCGCGTGGACGTCGATGAAGCCCGGGGCGACGACCAGTCCCGCCGCGTCGACGACGCGCGCACCGGCTGTCGCCAGATGTGGGGTGACGGCGGTGATGACGTCGCCCTTGATGCCGACATCCGCCAGGACCCACGGGTTGCCCGTGCCATCGACGACACGCCCGCCGCGAATCACCAGGTCGAAGGCCGGTGCTTGGGAGTGCGACCCGATCTGCCAGGTGCACAACAGGCTCAGCGTCAGCGCAGTGGCGACGACATGTCGTGTGCTCATCATGGTGAAGGGCCGGAGTATACGGTGCTCGCGTGAACGCCGCTGCCGGCGGGACGCCCGGGCACGACGGCGTCTCCGGACGTGGCGATCGCCGCGGCCATCCTCTGCCCGGCGGAGCTCTCAGGCGTCGGGAGCGCCAATCCGTTGGATTGTTTGGCGAGCCCTGGCAATTCCGACTTGCGCAGTCGGACTTCCCGCCCTAATATAGGACTCGCACGGTCGCATTTCCGGGCGACCGGGCTGGACAGCGTCGCCAGGGGCCCAATCCCCGGCTTCCCAGCCTCAGGACACTTACATGCTGCGCTTGTCGAAAAAGGCGGATTACGCGCTGATCGCGATGCGTCACCTCGCCGCGGGTGAGCCGGGCAGCTCGTCGAGCGCGCGCGAGATCGCCGAGAGCTACGCGATTCCGGCCGAGCTGCTCGCGAAGGTGCTGCAGCGGCTGGTGCGGGCCCGGCTGCTCGTGTCGGTGCAGGGCACGCGCGGCGGCTACAAGCTGGGACGGCCGGCACACCAGATGACCGTGGCCGACGTCATCCAGGCCATCGACGGCCCGGTGGCGGTGACCGCCTGCTCGCCGACCAACCACACCTGCGAGCAGTTCGAGCGCTGCGAGATCCGCGACCCGCTGTGGAAGATCAAGTCGCGCATCGTCGACGCGCTGGCCACCGTGAGCCTCGCCGAACTGGCCGAACCGCCCGAGGCGGTGCCGGCAGTGGCGGTCCCGGTCGCGCTCACCATGGCGACTCCGGGCCGGCCATCGGCGCGCCTCGCCGACTGAGACGACGATGACCGTCTCGCGCCCCGTCTACCTCGACTTCCACGCCACCACGCCGGTCGATCCGCGCGTGCTGCAGGCGATGCTGCCGTACTTCAACCACGAGTTCGGCAACGCGTCGAGCCGGCAGCACCGCTTCGGCTGGAAGGCGGAGGAGGCGGTGGAGCGCGGGCGCCAGCAGGTGGCGGCGCTCATCGGCGCCAGGGCCAAGGAGATCGTCTTCACGAGCGGCGCGACCGAGGCCAACAACCTGGCCATTCGCGGGGCGGTGGCGGCCCGCCGGGCGCGCGGCAACCACGTGGTCACCGTCGCCACGGAGCATCACGCGGTGCTCGATACCTGCAAGGCCCTCGAGGCGGACGGCTGCCGGGTGACCGTGCTGCCGGTGGAACGCGACGGGCTGGTCGATCCCGACCGCTTCGCCGCGGCACTCACCGAGCAGACGGTGCTGGCCTCGGTGATGACCGCCAACAACGAGATCGGCGTCATCCAGCCGATCGCCGCGCTGGCGCAGGCCTGCCGCGCTCGCGGTGTGTGGCTGCACACCGACGCCGTCCAGGCGGTGGGCCGCGTGCCGGTCGACGTCGAGTCGCTCGGCGCCGATCTGGTGTCGATCACCGCGCACAAGATGTACGGCCCCAAGGGGGTGGGCGCGCTGTACGTGCGCCGTGCGTCCAAAGTGGAGATGACCCCCCTCTTCACCGGCGGCGGCCAGGAACGCGGGATCCGCCCCGGGACGCTGAACGTCCCAGGCATCGTGGGGTTCGGCGCCGCGGCCGAAGTGTGCGGCCAGGAGCTGGCCGCCGAGGGCCCGCGCGTGGCGGCGCTGCGCGACCGGCTGCTGGCCGCCCTGCAGGCTGGCCTGGAGTCGGTGACCGTGAACGGATCGTTGGTGGCACGGCTGCCGCACAACCTGCACGTGAGCTTCGCCGGCGTCGACGGCGAGGCGCTGATGAGCGGGCTGGCCGACGACGTCGCGGCCTCGTCGGGATCGGCGTGCGCGTCGGGCAGCCGCGAGCCGTCGCACGTCGTGAAGGCGTTGGGCCTGGGGGCGGCCGAACAGTGGGGCGCTGTGCGCTTCGGCCTGGGGCGAACCACCACCGCGGCCGAGGTCGAGTTCGCCGCCGAACGCGTCGTGGCGCTGGTACAGCGCCTGCGCGCCGCATCGCCGGTAGAAGTGGGGCGGGCATGACGACCGCGGTGCGGTACTCGGCAGAGGTCGTGCGCCGCTGCCAGCAGATGGCCAGGGCCGGCGGCTGGCCCGAGGCCGATCCGCAGGTGGGCACCGGCGTCGTCGGCAGCCTCGAGGCCGGCACGCTGGTGCGGCTGCAGGTGCGGATCGACGCGGACGTCGTCGCCGACGCGCGCTTCAAGGCGTTCGGCTGCAGCGCGGCGATCGCCAGCGCCAGCCTGGCCGCCGACCTCGTCGCCGGACGGCCGTGCGCTGCCGCGTTGACGCTCGACGCCGCGGCGGTGGCCGACGCGCTCGACCTGCCCGAGGACAAGCGGGCGATGGCGGCGCACGCGGTGGCCGCGGTGCGGCAGGCGATTGGGGACTGGGAACGAAAGACCGTAGCGGCTAGGGGCTAGCGGCTGGCGGCTAGGACGACACGATGATTGAAATCACGGAGAGCGCGGCGCGGGTCATCAACCGGCAGCTCGTGAAGAGCGGTACGGCCGGCGGCGGATTGCGCGTGGCCATCAAGGCCGGCGGGTGCTCGGGCTACAGCTACGTGTTCCAGTGGGAGCGCGAGGCCAAGGCCACCGATCAGGTGTTCGACGGGCCCGGCGGCGTCAAGGTGTTCGTCGATCCGCGCAGCCTGAAGCTGCTCGACGGCACCGTGCTCGACTTCGACGAGGGCAACCTCATGGCCACCACCTTCACGCTCCGCAATCCGCACGCCAAGAGCGCATGCGGGTGCGGCACTTCGTTCGGAGTCTAGCGGCTAGGGGCTAGCGGCGAGCGGCTAGAGAGACAGGACATGGAATCCACAGCAACGACCAAGGTGTTCGAGGATCTGGCGGCCCAGGACTACAAGTACGGGTTCGTCACCGACGTCGAACAGGAGATCGCGCCGGTCGGCCTCGACGAGGACGTCGTGCGGCTGATCTCCGCTAAGAAGGAAGAGCCCGAGTGGCTGCTCGACTGGCGGCTCAAGGCGTTCCGCGCCTGGCAGAAGATGACCGAGCCGACCTGGCAGAACGTCACCTACGCGCCGATCGACTACCAGGGCATCAGCTACTACGCGGCGCCGAAGCAGAAGCCCAAGCTCAACAGCCTCGACGAGGTCGATCCGGAGATCCGCGCGACCTTCGAGAAGCTCGGCATCCCGCTCGAGGAGCAGAAGCTGCTCGCCAACGTCGCCGTCGACGCGGTGTTCGACTCGGTGTCGGTGGCCACCACCTTCCGCGACAAGCTGGCCAAGCTGGGCGTGATCTTCTGCTCGTTCTCGGACGCCGTGAAGGAACACCCCGAACTGGTGCGGCAGTACCTCGGCTCGGTCGTGCCGCACACCGACAACTTCTTCGCGGCGCTGAACTCGGCGGTGTTCTCCGACGGCAGCTTCGTGTTCGTGCCCAAGGGCGTGCGCTGCCCGATGGAGCTGAGCACCTACTTCCGCATCAACGCCAAGAACACCGGCCAGTTCGAACGCACCTTGATCGTCGCCGAAGCCGGCGCCTCGGTCAGCTACCTGGAAGGCTGCACCGCGCCGATGCGCGACGAGAACCAGCTGCACGCCGCGGTGGTCGAGCTGGTGGCCCTCGACGACGCCACCATCAAGTACTCCACGGTCCAGAACTGGTACCCGGGCGACAAGGAAGGCCGCGGCGGCATCTACAACTTCGTGACCAAGCGCGGCACCTGCAAGGGCCGCCGCTCGAAAATCACCTGGACGCAGGTCGAGACCGGGTCGGCGGTGACCTGGAAGTACCCGAGCTGCATCCTCCAGGGCGACGACTCGGTGGGCGAGTTCTACTCGGTGGCGGTGACCAACAACCGGCAGCAGGCCGACACCGGCACCAAGATGATCCACCTCGGGAAGAACACCCGCTCGACCATCGTCTCGAAGGGCATCTCGGCCGGACTCGGCCAGAACACCTACCGCGGCGCGGTGAAGATCGCCAAGCAGGCGGTGAACGCCCGCAACTACTCACAGTGCGACTCGCTGCTCATCGGCGACAAGTGCGGCGCGCACACCTTCCCGTATCTGGAGATCAAGAACACCACGGCGAAGGTGGAGCACGAGGCCTCGACGTCGAAGATCGGCGAGGACCAGATGTTCTACTGCGAGTCGCGCGGCATCGCCAAGGAAGACGCGATCAACATGATCGTCAGCGGGTTCTGCAAGGAAGTGTTCCGCGAGCTGCCGATGGAGTTCGCCGTCGAGGCTCAGAAGCTGTTGAGTGTCTCCCTGGAAGGATCCGTCGGTTAAGGGACCGGGGACCAGGGACCGGGGACCAGGAAACGCAAATGCTTGAGATTCGTGGACTAACGGTGCGGGTGGAGGACAAGGAAATCCTCCATGGGATCGATCTGTCGGTGCAGGCCGGCGAAGTGCACGCCATCATGGGGCCGAACGGCTCCGGAAAGAGCACGCTGGCGCGGGTGCTGGCCGGGCATCCCGGCTACGAAGTGACCGCCGGCGAGGTGCGCTACCAGGGCGAGGACCTGCTCGAGCTGGCCGCCGACGAGCGCGCCCGCAAGGGCGTGTTCCTGGCCTTCCAGTACCCGGTCGAGATCCCCGGCGTGAACAACGCCTACTTCCTGAAGGCGGCGCTCAACGCCAAGCGCAAGGAGCAGGGCCTCGAGGAACTCGACGCCATCGACTTCATGGCCCTGGTCAAACAGGAAGCCAAGCGCCTGCACATGGACGACGGCATGCTGCAGCGCGCCGTCAACGAGGGCTTCTCGGGCGGCGAGAAGAAGCGCAACGAGATCTTCCACATGG
>CAYUAX010000066.1:0-22729 GCA_964442845.1 uncultured Bifidobacteriaceae bacterium
TGCCGAAGGTCTGCTGCAGCTGCGTGTGCTTGTAGAGGTTGTTGAGGACGACCTCGCCGACCTCGCCGCGCTTCAGCTCGATGACCACGCGCATGCCGTCGCGGTCGGATTCGTCGCGGATGTCGCTGATCCCCTCGATGGTCTTGTCGCGCACCAGATCAGCGATGCGCTCGACCAGCTTGGCCTTGTTGACCTGGTAGGGGATCTCGGTGACGACGATCTGCTGGCGGTCGGCCCGCTTCTGCTGCTCGATCTCGCAGCGGGCGCGCACCTGGATGCCGCCGCGGCCGGTGACGTAGGCCTCGTGGATGCCGCGCCGGCCGACGATCAGGCCGCCGGTGGGGAAGTCGGGGCCGGGGATCAGCCGGATCAGCTCGCGCAGCTTCTGCTCGCGGGTGAAGGCCGGCCCGTCGGCCGGCGCCATCAGCGTCTGCTCGATCACCCAGACCACGCCGTCGATCACCTCGCGCATGTTGTGCGGCGGGATGTTGGTGGCCATGCCGACGGCGATGCCGGTGGAGCCGTTGACCAGCAGGTTCGGATAGACGGTCGGGAAGACGGTCGGCTCGGTGGTCGTCTCGTCGAAGTTGGGGACGTAGTCGACGGTGTCCTTGTCGAGGTCGTCCATCATCGCTTCGGCGAGCGCGTCGAGCCGGGCCTCGGTGTAGCGGTAGGCAGCCGGAGTGTCGCCGTCGATCGAGCCGAAGTTGCCCTGGCCGTCGACCAGGGTCTTGCGCATGTTGAAGTCCTGGGCCAGGCGGACCAGGGTGTCGTAGGCCGGGGCGTCGCCGTGCGGGTGGTAGTTGCCGATGACCTCGCCGACGATCTTGGCGCACTTGCGGTAGGCGCGGTTGCTGGCCAGCCCCATCTGCCGCATGGCGTAGAGCACGCGGCGGTGGGCGGGCTTGAGCCCGTCGCGGACGTCGGGAAGCGCGCGCCCGATGATCACGCTCATGGCGTAATCCAGGTACGAGCGCTTCATCTCGTCTTCGATGTTGACCGGCAGCCGGGTTTCGGAGGTCATGCTCTTCCTAGCCGCTAGCCGCGAGCCGCTAGCCGCTGTTCGTGGTTGTCCTAGCCGCTAGCCGCGAGCCGCTAGCCGCTGGCGCCGTTCGAAACTAGATGTCGAGGTTTCGAACATCCAACGCGTTGTCCTCGATGAACTTGCGCCGCGGCTCCACCTGGTCGCCCATCAGCGTCGTGAACATCTGGTCGGCCTCGGTGTGGTCCTCGGCGCGCACCTGGAGCAGCGTGCGGCTGTCGGGGTCCATCGTCGTCTGCCACAGCGTCTCGGGGTTCATCTCGCCGAGGCCCTTGTAGCGGTTGACGGCGACGCCCTTGCGGCCCAGCAGCAGGAAGTGCTCGACGAAGGCGTCCACCGACGTCAACGTCACCGCGGTGTCCTTCGGCCTGCCGGGGACCGGGGCGGCCGGCGCCGGCACCTCGACGCCGAGCGCATTCAGCGCCGACGTCTCCGTCGCGTCGGGCGCCGCCGATTCCTCGTCGGCGATCGGCTCGTCGGCCGCTTCTGGAGCACCGGAGGCCAGCCGCACTTCGACGTGGCCCCGGCGCAGCGCCCGCACCAGATCGCGAATCTCGTGGTAGCTGGCCTCGAGGGTGCGGTATTCGCCGGAGGCCACGAACTCGACGCCGAGCCGGTCGAAGCGCGAGTAGCCGGTGGTCCGGTCGTCCACGTGCAGCAGCCAGGCGTTGTGCTCCGCGTCGTGCACCGCGGTGACGTCGCGGGTCGGTGTCGTCAGTTCCTGCGCCAACGCCTCGATGTCGGCCTGGGCCGCGAAGAACGACGCGTCGCGGACGCCGCGGTCGAGCAGGGCCTCGACGATGTCGCCGGCGTGGCCGCGGCGCTGCACCACCCGCAGCACGCGCTGGTAGGCGATCACGCCGTGCAGCATCCGCTCGAGGGTCGGGCCGAAGATCTCGCTGCCGTCGCCGAGCCGGGCGACGCGCGACTCGACGGCGCGACGCACCAGGAACGCCTCCAGCGCCCGCTCGTCCTTGATGTAAGTCTCGCTGCGGCCGCGCTTGGCGCGGAACAGCGGCGGCTGGGCGATGTGGACGTGGCCGCGCTCGATGAGCAGCGGCATCTGCCGATAGAAGAACGTCAGCAGCAGCGTGCGGATGTGCGAGCCGTCGACGTCCGCGTCGGTCATGATGATGATGCGGTGGTAGCGGAGCTTCTCGATGTCGAAGTCTTCGGTGCCGATGCCGCAGCCGAGTGCGGCGATCATCGTCTTGATCTCGTCGGAGCTGAGCATCCGGTCGAGCCGGGCCCGCTCGACGTTGAGGATCTTGCCCTTGATCGGCAGGATCGCCTGGAAGCGGCGGTCGCGCCCCTGCTTGGCCGAGCCGCCGGCCGACTCGCCCTCGACGATGTAGATCTCGCTCTGCGCCGGGTCGCGTTCCTGGCAGTCGGCCAGCTTGCCGGGCAGTGAGCTGCCGTCGAGTGCGCCCTTGCGGCGCACCAGGTCGCGGGCCTTGCGCGCCGCTTCGCGCGCCCGGGTCGCGTCGACCACCTTCTGCACGACGCGCTTGGCGACGTTGGGGTTCTCTTCGAGGAACTGGCCGAGCTTGTCGTTGACGATGGTCTCGACGATGCCCTTGACCTCGGTGTTGCCGAGCTTGGTCTTGGTCTGGCCCTCGAACTGCGGCCGCGGGATCTTCACCGAGATCACCGCCACCATGCCCTCACGGATGTCGTCGCCGCTGATCGAGGTGTCTTTCAGTTCCTTGGCCAGGTTGTTGCGCTGGGCGTAGGCGTTGACCGTCCGGGTCAACGCCGCGCGGAACCCCGACAGATGCGTGCCGCCCTCGTGGGTGTTGATGTTGTTGGCGAACGAGAATTCCTGGGCGTTGTAGCCGTCGTTCCACTGCAGCGAGATTTCGGCGTCGATGCCGTCCTTCTCGCCGCGCATGTAGATCGGCTTGTCGTGCACCACGCCCTTGTTGGTGTTGAGGTGCTGGACGAAGGAGTTGATGCCGCCGTCGTAATGGAAGCGGTGGCTCTTGCCGTCGCGTTCGTCATCGAGGGTGATGACGATGCCGGCGTTGAGGAACGCCAGCTCGCGCAGCCGCTGGGCCAGCACGTCGAAGGAGAACTCGGTGGTCTCGAAGATCTGCGCGTCGGGCTTGAAAGTGATCTTCGTGCCGCGCCGTTCGGTGACGCCGGTGTTGTTGAGCGGCGTCAGCGGGTTGCCGCGCTCGTACGACTGGACGTAGACCTGCTCGCCGCGCCAGATCTCCAGATCCAGGCGCTCGGCCAGGGCATTCACCACCGACACGCCGACGCCGTGCAGGCCGCCCGACACCTTGTAGCTGTCGTTGTCGAACTTGCCGCCGGCATGGAGCACGGTGAGGACGACCTCGGCGGCCGAGCGGCCACTCTCGTGCATGTCGACCGGGATGCCGCGGCCGTTGTCGATCACCGTGACCGAGCCGTCGAGGTGAATCGAGACGTTGACCTCGGTGCAGTAGCCGGCGAGGGCCTCGTCGATGGAGTTGTCGACGATCTCGTAGACGAGGTGGTGCAGCCCGGCTGGTCCGGTCGAGCCGATGTACATCGCCGGCCGCTTGCGGACGGCTTCGAGCCCTTCGAGGACCTTGATCTTATCGGCGCCGTAGTCGTCGGCGGACGGGCCGGGCGGCGTCAGCGACGGAGTCTCGGATTGCGACATCTACCCTTCGTTTCGAGGTGGAACGGCGAGGCGGCGGCAGGCGGCCCCGATCAGACGCGCATCGGCATGATGACGTAGGTGTAGTCGTAGCCTTCGGCGCCGACCGGCTTGAGCACCGCCTGGCTGACGTCGTCCTTCACCTCGAGCGCCACCGTCTCGACGTCGACGACGTTGAGGAAGTCGACCACGTATTGGGCGTTGAAGCAGATCGTCATGCCGGGCCCGGCATAGTCGACGGCCAGCGGCTCGTGCGCCTCGCCGAACTCCGGGCTGCTGGTCGTGACGTCGACCTTGCCGCTGTCGATGGTGAACTTGAGGGCCCGTGAGCGCTCGTTCGAGAGAATCGACACGCGCTTGACGGCACTGGTCAGTCGGTCGCGCTCGAACTCGAGGTGCTTGTCGTTGCCCTTCGGGATGACCTTCTCGTAGGCGGGGAACTGCCCGTCGATCATCCGCGACACCAGCAGGCGCGGCCCGATGCGGAAGAACATATGGTTCTCGCCGCGCTCGAACTCCACGTCCTTGTCGCTGTCGGCCAGCAGCCGCCCCAACTCCGCCAGCGTCTTGCGCGGCAGGATCGCCTTCAGGTCGTCGGTCTTGGCGCCCTCTCGGGCCGCGGTGGCCAGTGCCAGGCGATGTCCGTCGGTGGCGACCATGGTCATGCCATCGGGCTTCACGACGAACAGGGCGCCATTCAGGTAGTAGCGCGTGTCCTCGCCGGTGATGGCGAACTGGGTCTTGGCGATGAGCTGCCGGAGCGCCTGCGGCGTGATGGTGATGGCCTTGGCCAAATCAGACGTCGGCGGCGTCGGGAAGTCGGCTACCGGCATGGTCGGCATCTTCGACTCGAACCGCTCGGCCGACACCGTCACCTGCGTGCCGTCCTTGGATGACGACAGCTTGACGTCGCCATCGGGCAGGGCGCGAACGATCTCGTAGAGCTTCTTCGCGGGCAGCGTGATCGCCCCGGGCCGATCGACGGCCGCTTCGCAGCTGCTCGAGAGCGTGACCTCGATGTCGGTAGCGAGCAGCTTGATGCTGTTGCCATCGGTCTCGATCAGCACGTTCGCCAGGATCGGGATCGTGTTCTTGCGCTCGACGATCTGCTGGAAGAACTGCAGCTCACGCACAAGATCGGCCTTCCGGGCGACGAGTTCCATGTCAGCGAGACCTCGAGATAGGGCCGAGCGGCCGTACGTTCCCTATAGAGAGTTGGAAAGGGAAAGAGAAGATAGAAAAGTATACAGGAATGCCCGTGGAAAACCAAATGATTCGGTCCAGTAAATCGTTTAGTTTCAACGGGTTGTACTGTTGAATTTTCTGTGGAACGACGACCGGGTGAATGGTGGGGACCGGGCCGCGGATCGGGTCGTCCGCGGCCGTCCACAGGCGGTGTAGGACGGGCTGTGGAAATCGGCGGGTGAGGGGGCCGGGCCGGGCCGGATCGCTCAGCGAAACGCTTCGAGGAAGCTGGTGATCAGGTTGTTGAAATCGCCGTCGCTCTTGCGTAATTCCTCGATCTTCTTGATCGAATGAATCACCGTCGAGTGGTGCTTGCCGCCGAAGGTCTTGCCGATCTCGGGCAGCGAGGCGTGCGTCAGCATCTTGCACAGGTACATCGCCACCTGACGCGGCATCGCCACCGACTTGGCGTTGTTGCGTGACTTGATGTCGGTGATCTTGAGCTGGTAGTAGTCGGCGACGTACTTCTGGATCTGCTCGAGCGTGACGGCGCGCTCGTCGTGATCGATGACGTTGCGCAGCACCTCCTGGGCGAGTTCGATCGAGATGGTGCGGCCGGTGAGCGAGGCGTAGGCGAGCAGCCGGATCAGCGAGCCCTCGAGTTCGCGGATGTTCGACTTGATCTTCGTGGCGATGTACATGGCCACGTTGTCGGGCAGCGGAATAGCTTCGGTATCGGCCTTTTTCCGGAGGATCGCCACCTTGGTCTCGAGATTGGGCGGCTGTACGTCGGCGATCAGGCCCCATTCGAACCGCGACCGCAGGCGCTCCTCGAGGCGAGGAATTTCGTGCGGCGGCCGGTCGCTGCTGAGCACGATCTGTTTCTGGGCGTCGTAGAGCGCGTTGAAGGTGTGGAAGAACTCGTTCTGCGTGCCTTCCTTGCCGGCGACGAACTGGATGTCGTCGACGAGCAGCACGTCCACCGATCGATATCGTTCGCGGAATTCGAGGATGCGGTCGTAGCGGACGGCGTTGATCATCTCGTTCATGAACCGCTCGGACGAGATGTAGGTGAGCCGCAGGGCGGGGGCGTGCTGGACGACGTACTGCCCGATGGCGTGCATCAGGTGGGTCTTGCCGAGACCGACGCCGCCGTAGATGAAGAGCGGGTTGTAGGACAGCGACGGCGCCTCGGCCACGGCGCGGCAGGCGGCATGGGCGAACTGGTTCGACGGCCCGACGATGAACGTATCGAACGTGTAGCGCGGATTCAGGCCCTGGGCGGTGACCGGCGCCGCTGGTTCGGCCGGTGCGTCGTCGTGCGGCTCCGCGGCCGGTTCGGCCGGCTCGGCGCCGCTGGCCAGGAAGGTGAGCACGGCGTCGGGTCGGCCGGCTTCACGAAGGGCCTCCGACAGCACGACCGCGTAGTGCTTGGTGAGCCAGTCCTTGAACAGCGGGTTCGGGACGCGAATCGTCAGGCCGTGGCCGTCGTCGGCGATGAAGCTGGTCGGCTTGAACCACGTGTAGAAGCTGTGACGGTTGATCTTGCCTTCGACCTTCGCCAGCACGTGGTCCCAGACATTTGCAGACATATCCCGCGAGCTCACTCTGCGCTTTTCCACAGGGTTTTCCACACCTGTGGAAAACCGGGCGATTTCGGCCGGAATCGGCGTCCCCGTGGCCGCTGCGAGCGGGTGCCGAGTCGCCGACTGTAGCACAGCGGCGATATGGCAGTGCCGCATGAGAACGGCGAAATTCCTAGGAAAATCCGCTGTTTCTGGGCGCCACCACAAGGGGTGGTGCGTTGACACGTCATCGGAACCGGGACTACACTGCGTGGTTTCAGGGACCGCATACGACATGGCCAAAGGGAAGCGCACGTTCCAACCCAACACCCGCCGGCGGAAGAAGACCCACGGCTTCCGCGTCCGGATGGAGACCAAGAACGGCCGACTGGTGCTGAAGCGGCGCCGGGCCAAGGGCCGCAAGCGCCTCACGGTCTCCGACGAGGCCTGATCCGGGCCCTACGGCCATGCCCCAGACGTTTCCGCGTGGCGCCCGGCTGCGCCGGCGGAGCGAGTTCAGCGGGGTGTTCGAGCAGGGCGTCAAGCGCCACGGTCAGTTGATGAGCGTGTGCGTTCGCCGCACGGAAGGGCCCCGCAGCCGCGTCGGCATCGCCGCCAGCAAGAAGGTCGGCGGGGCCGTCGAGCGGAATCTGGTCAAGCGTCGGGTGCGCGAGATCTTTCGCCGCCTCGACCTGCCGGCGGGCCTCGACATCGTGGTGATGCCGCGCCAGGCGATGCTGGCCGCGACCCTCACCGCTTCCCGGCAGGAGTTCGAAGCACTCATCCACTCGGCGGCGCGGCATGGCAGACGTCCTTCCCCTCCCCTCGCGCCTCGTCCTGACCCTGCTGTCAGGCTATAAGTACTTCCTATCTCCTTATTTTTCAGGGACTTGTCGCTACGTGCCCGGATGCGCCGACTTCATGCGGGAGGCCGTGATGCGTCACGGCGCCCTCAAAGGCGTGTGGTACGGCCTGCGGCGGCTCTCCCGATGTCATCCCCTTGGCGGTTCGGGCTACGACCCGGTACCTCATCAGTAGCCTGAACTCATGGAACGTCGCGTCCTGCTGGCGATCAGCCTGTCGTTTCTGGTCCTGTTCCTCTACCAGAGTCTGATCCCGCCACCCCCTGAACCGGCGTCCGGAACCCCGGTCGCCACCACTGCCTCCGCCACTCCTGGTGCCGCCGCGCCAGCGGCCGCCACGTCGGCCCCGGCTCAGGTGGCAAGCGCGCCGGTCGCCGCCGTGCGCGCCGACGACCGCGAGCGCGAGTTCGTGGTGACCACCGCCGATGTCGAGGCCGTGTTCACCAACCGCGGCGCCCGGCTGCGCCACTGGCGGCTGCGCCACTATCGCGACGCCTCCGGGGCGCCGGTGGATCTCGTACCGACGACCGACAGCGCACCGCTGCCGTTCTCGCTCGTCACGGCCGACGCCGCCCAGAGCGCGCGGCTGAACGACGCGCTGTTCACGGTCGATCCCGTGGCGCCGGAACGCATCGACGCCACGACGACGCCGGCGGTGCTGGCCTTCGTCTACGAAGGCGCCGACGGACTCACCGTCCGCAAGCAGTTCGCCTTCGAGCCGTCGGGCTATGTGGTCACCTTCACGCCGCAGGTCAGCCAGGGCGGCGCGGCCGTGAACGCCGCCGTGCAATGGGGCCCGGGGCTCGGCGACGAGATCGCCCGCAGCGCCGGGTCCGGCGGGTTCTTCTCGGGCACCTACGTGTATCCCGCCGAGGGCTTCGTCTATCGCGACGGCGAGGTCACGCGCTACGCCGCGGCGGCGGCGGCGACGGCCGGGCAGCAGCAGGGAGCGTTCCGGTTCTTCGGCGTGGACGACCATTACTTCGTCGCCGCGGTGGTCGATGCCCCGGGCAGCCAGAAGGTGGACTTCGGCCACGCCCCGCTGCCCGACCCGGCCAATCCCGCCGCGGTGCGGCAGCTGGTCTCGTTCGCCGCGGCGTTCGACGCGCCGCCGCCGGCGCTCAAGGTGTTCGTCGGCCCGAAGCAGTTCGAACTGCTCCGCGCCGTCGATCCCGAGTTCACCAAGGTGATCAACTTCGGGATGTTCGCCGTGCTGGCCGTGCCGCTGCTCGGCGCCCTGCAGTGGGTGCACGGCTTCGTCGGCAACTACGGCTGGGCCATCGTCGTCCTGACGATTCTCATCAACCTGGTGATGTGGCCGCTGCGCCACAAGAGTGTCGTGTCGATGCGGCGCATGCAGGAACTGCAGCCGCAGCTGAAGGCCATCCAGGATCGCTACTCGCACCTGAAGATGACCGACCCCGGGCGCCAGAAGATGAACGAAGAGGTGATGGCGCTCTACAAGGCCAAGGGCGTCAATCCGGCCAGCGGCTGCGTGCCGATGCTGCTCACGATGCCGGTCCTCTTCGCGTTCTACTCGCTGCTGTCGCAGGCGATCGAGATTCGCGGTGCGCCCTTCGCCGGCTGGATTACCGACCTGTCGCAGCACGATCCGTGGTACATCACCCCCCTGCTGATGGGGGCGACCATGGTGTGGCAGCAGAAGCTGCAGCCCGGCACCGGCGACCCGGTGCAGCAGAAGGTGCTCATGTTCATGCCCGTGATGTTCACGGTCATGTTCCTGTGGGCGCCGAGCGGGCTGGTGATCTACTGGTTCGTCAGCCAGCTCTGGGCGATCGGCCAGCAGTACTTCACGAACTGGCTGATCGGTCCGGCCAAGGTGCCGGCCGCGGGAGGCAAGCGATGAACACGGCCCCGATTGTGGACTTCGTCCAGCGCGTCGTCGACGCGATGGATCTCGACCTGACCGTGACGGCGGAAGAGGAAGCCGACGGCATCCGCATCAACCTCGACGGCGACGACGGCTCGGTGTTCACGCGCCGGCAGGGCGAGGCGCTGCAGGCGCTGCAGCAGATCGTCGGCGCGCCGTTCCGCGGCGACCGCAACGACGAGCGCCGCCTGGTCGTGGACTGCAACGGCTATCGGCGCGACAAGGACACCGAGCTGCACCAGATGGCGGGGTTCCTGGCCGAGAAGGCCAAGTCCACCGGCCTGGCGCAGGAGATCGGGCCTCTGAATCCGTACGAGCGGCGCATCGTGCACATGGCCGTGTCGGCCATCGAGTCGGTGACGTCCGAGAGCATCGGCGACGCGTTCGAGAAGACCGTCATCATCTCGGTGAAGTAGCCGGGGGCGGGACGGCGCGGCGCGGCCGCGCCATGTGGCTTCGCGTGTTCTCCACCGACGACACCATCGTGGCCGTGGCCACCCCGCCCGGTCGAGGCGGCGTGGCGATGGCGCGCCTCAGCGGTCCGGCCGCGCACGAGCTGGCGCTGCGACTCGCCGGCAGGACCCGGCCGTTGACGGCGCGCCGTGCGACCCGCGTCAGACTGCGCGGCGTGACCGTCGCCGACGACGCGCTGATCACGTTCTTTCCGACCCCGGCGTCGTACACCGGTCAGGACGTCGTCGAGATCTCCACGCACGGCAGCCCGGTGGTGATGGCGGCGATTCTCACCGCCGCCGTGGATCTCGGCGCCCGCGCGGCGCGGCCCGGCGAGTTCACGCTGCGCGCGTTCCTCAACGGCAAGATCGACCTGGTGCAGGCCGAAGCGGTCGGCGAGCTGGTGGAGGCGGTGTCGCCGGCCCAGGCCCGCATCGCGGCCGGGCACCTCGAGGGCGGCCTGTCCCGGGCCATCGGTGAGGTCGTGACCGACCTCGACGCGTTGCGCCTCCGCCTCGAAGCGTCGATGGACTTCCCCGACGAGGGCTATCACTTCGTCGATCGTCCCGAGGCGGCGATGGCCCTGCGCCGCCTGCTGGCGACGGTCGAGCGTTTGTGCGACGGGGAGTCGGCGGCCCGTCGATTGCGCGATGGACACCTCGTGGTCGTGGCTGGTGCGCCGAATGTCGGCAAGTCGAGCCTCTTCAACGCGCTGCTCGGCGGCGATCGGGCCATCGTGACGCCGATCGCCGGCACCACCCGCGACCTGGTGAGCGAGCACGTCCTGGTGGCTGGGACGCACGTGCGTCTGGTGGACACCGCCGGTGTCCGCGTAGCGGCTGATGCCATCGAGGCCGAAGGGATTCGGCGGGCCGAGGCGGTGATGGCCGAGGCCGATCTCGTGGTGGTCGTGTTGGATCGGTCGCGGCATCGGAACGCCGACGACCAGCGGGTGCTGGCGATGACGGAGGCACGGCGCCGCGTCGTGATCGCGAACAAGGGCGACCGACCGTCCGCCACCGGCGCCGAGCAGGGCGCCGACCTGATCGTGTCGGCGTCGACGGCGGCGGGCATCGACGCCCTGGCGACGCTCGTGGGTGCTCGGTTGACCGAGGCGGCAACGCCGCCGAACGTGCTGGTCACGAGCGCGCGGCAGCGGGCGCTGCTCGCCGACGCGCGGGCCAGCCTCGCCCATGCCTCGGCCGCACTCGACGTACAGGGCGACGACCTTCCTGAGGAGTTCCTCGCCGCCGACGTCGAGCGGGCGCAGATTGCGCTCGAGGAGCTGGTCGGGCGTCGGGCGCCAGACGACCTGCTCGCCGAGATCTTCAGCCGGTTCTGCATCGGCAAATAGACATCACTTTTAGGTTTCAATTAGATTAAATTGATGTCGAAATTAGATGTAATCGTCGTCGGTGGCGGTCACGCTGGCTGCGAGGCCGCCTGGGCCGCCGCCAACCTTGGCTGCGAGGTGGCGCTTTGCACGCTGACCACGGCGAGCATCGCGACGATGCCCTGCAATCCCGCGGTCGGCGGAACCGCCAAGGGCCAGTTGGTCCGCGAGATCGATGCGATGGGCGGACTGATGGGCCGCGCCATCGACGCGACGGGTATCCAGTTCAAGGTGTTGAACCGGAGCCGCGGCCCAGCCGTGTGGGCGCCGCGGGCCCAAGCCGACAAGGCGCGGTATGCGGCCTGGGTGCAAGCGGCTCTCGCCGGCCACTCGCGCATCAGTGTCCTCGAGGGGCACGTCGCCGCGTTGGCATTCGCCGGTGGACGCGTCGTCGGCGTGGAGCTACTGGAAGGTGGCCGACTCGAGGCGCGTGCCGTCGTCGTGACCACGGGTACGTTCCTGAACGGACTCGTGCACATCGGCGACGAGACCCGTCCGGCCGGGCGGGCCAGCGAACCGCCGGCGGTTCATCTGGGCGAGCAGCTCCGAACCCTCGGCTTGCGTTGGGGTCGGCTGAAGACCGGCACGCCGCCTCGGTTGTCGGCAGCATCGATCGACTTCGAGCGCGGCGTGTCCGAGGGATTGTTCCACGTGGAACATGGCGACGCCGCGCCAACGCCGTTGTCGTTTCTCACGCGCACGCCGCTGGCCAATACGGTGTCGTGCTGGCAGGTCCACACGACGGCTGCCGTCCACGACGCCGTACGTCGTCACATCGGACGCTCACCGCTTTACAACGGGGCCATTCGCGGCATCGGGCCCCGGTACTGCCCATCGCTCGAAGACAAGGTGATGCGCTTCCCGGATCGGGAGCGCCACCTCATCCATCTCGAACCCGAGGGCGTCGGCGTGGACGAGATCTACGTCAACGGCTTCTCGATGAGCCTTCCGGCTGACGTGCAGGCCGAAATCGTCACGTCGATGCCGGGCTTGGGTGGCGCCCGGATGCTCCGCCCTGGCTATGCGGTCGAGTACGACTTCATCCAGCCGACCGAGCTCGCGAGCACCCTCGAGACGAGAAGGTATCCAGGGCTGTTTCTGGCCGGCCAGATCAACGGCACGTCCGGATACGAAGAAGCGGCTGGCCAGGGTCTGCTGGCCGGGGCGAACGCGGCGCGCTTGGCGCGTGGCCTGCCCGGCATCACGCTCTCCCGAAGCGATGCCTATCTGGGCGTCATGGTGGACGACCTGGTGACGCAGGGGTGCCTCGAGCCCTACCGGTTGTTCACGTCGCGCGCCGAGCACCGACTGCATCTGCGGGCGGACAACGCGGATCTCCGCCTGACGCCGCTGGCCCGGGAGGTCGGCCTGGTGGACCAGAGCCGGTGGGAGGCCTTCCAGGAGCGGCAGAGCCGGCTGGAGGCGAATCGGAGCGCCCTGGATCGTCACACGTTCGTCCTGGCGTCGGGGGAGCGGGTCTCGGCCCGCCAGGCCCTGCGTCACCCCGACGTGTCGCCCGAGCACCTGGCCGCCGCTGGTGTGCCGCTGGATGCGCAGGCCGATCCCAGAGGGGAAGCATTCAGGACACTCGACACGGAGGTTCGCTTCGAGGGCTACCTGCGGCGGGAAGCGGCCGAGATGGTCAGGACGCGCCGTGCCGAGGGACAGCGCATCCCGGGAGAATTCCAGTTTCGAGGGCTGCCCGGCCTTTCCGCCGAGGTGGTCCAGCGCCTCGAGGAGACGCGGCCGGCCACACTCGGCCAGGCGGCGAGGATCCCAGGGATGACCGCCGCGGCTACGGCCCTGCTCTCGGCTCACGTCGCCAGGGCCAGCGCCGCCGAGCGGCGGTAACATGCGGGCGTGAGCGCCCGCACGCTTCGTGACCGTCTGCTGCGCCGGGCCCACCTTGCCGGCCTCGACCTGCCGGCCGGCCTCGTCGCCGGCCTCGAAGCATATTTCTCGGAGCTCGCCCGCTGGAACGCCAAGGTCAACCTGACGGCGTTCTCGCTGACAGGCGGTGGCACCGACGCGGCCGTGGATCGGTTGCTGATCGAGCCGGTGCTCGCCGCCCGCCATCTGTCGCCTGGAGCGACGGCCCTGCTCGATGCGGGCTCTGGTGGCGGTTCGCCGGCGATTCCACTCAAGCTCGCCCGGCCCGACGTGGCGCTCCACATGGTGGAGGTCAAAGTGCGGAAGTCGGTGTTTCTCCGACAGGCGGCGCGGACGCTCGGGTTGACCGACACCACCGTGCACACCGCCCGGTTCGAGGAGCTGCTGACGCGCGCTGACCTCCACGAGGCGATGTCCGCCGTGTCGATTCGAGCCGTGCGGATCGACCCCGGGGTGCTGACGACCCTTCAGGCGTTCCTGCGCCCTGGCGGTGAGATCCTGAGCTTCACGAGCGGCGGCGCTGCCGTGACCGCCGTTCCGCCGTTGACGGTGATTGGCGAGCACGACCTGCTGCCGGGCAACCGCAGCCGCCTGGTGATCCTGAAAAAGACCGCCGTCGGGCGTCCCTGACGTTCCACGTGGAACGTTTTCCGTTGACGCGCTGCGCCATCACGCGTATTCTCCAGAAGTAGGCCGTTATATTTGGTCGTATAACAGAAAATGACCCGAGTCATCGCCGTCGCAAACCAGAAGGGCGGGGTCGGCAAGACCACTACCGCGATCAACCTCGCGGCGGGAATCGCCCTCAGCGGTCACGCCACGCTCCTCGTGGACATCGACCCGCAGGGCAACGCGACGAGCGGGGTCGGACTGAAGCAGCGCGCCACCGAGACCGGCAGCGTCTACGACGCCCTGATGGCCGACGACCCCACGACGGCGGGCCGCTACGTGATCCCCTCTGGCGTCGAGCGGCTGTCGCTGGTCCCGGCGACGCGCGAACTCACCGGCGCCGAGCTCGAACTGATCTCGGTGCCGAACCGCGAGCGTCGCCTGAAGCAGTTCATCGACGCCGTGAAGGACCGCTTCGAGTTCGTCGTGATCGACTGCCCGCCGTCACTCGGACTCCTCACGCTGAACGGCCTGGTGGCCGCCGACACCGTGCTGATTCCGCTGCACTGCGAGTACTTCGCGCTCGAGGGTCTCGCCGACCTGGTCGGCACGATGCGCCGCGTCCGCGCCGCCTACAACCCGGCGCTGGAGATCGAGGGCGTGCTGTTGACGATGTACGACGAGCGCACCAACCTCGGCCAGCAGGTGGCGCGCGACGTCCGCGAGTTCTTCAAAGACAAGGTGTTCCGCACGGTGATCCCCCGCAACGTGCGGCTTGGCGAAGCGCCCAGCCACGGGGTGCCAGGCGTCGTCTACGACGCCCGGTCCCGCGGCGCCGAGGCCTACTTCGCCCTCGCCCATGAAGTCATCACCCGCGGCTACGACCAGACCGCGGCATAGCAGCTCGTCAGGGGATCGCACGCGATGGAGAAGCGTCAAGCACTCGGCAAGGGCCTGAGCGCCCTCATTCCCGACGCCCCGGCCGTCGCCGCGCCGGCGCGCACGCCGCTCGAACTCGACGTCGATCAGATCGAGCCGAGCGAGTTCCAGCCGCGCCTGCACATCGACGACGCGCGGCTGGACGGCCTCGCGGCGTCGATTCGCGCCAACGGCGTCGTGCAGCCCGTCGTCGTCCGCCGCGTCGGCGCCGAGCGCTATCAGATCATCGCCGGCGAGCGGCGCTGGCGCGCCGCGCAGCGCGCCGGACTGACCCGCGTCCCGGTCGTCGTCAAAGAGGTGCCGCCCGGGCAGGAAGGCCAGCTGCTCGAGTGGGCGCTCATCGAGAACCTCCAGCGCGAGGATCTCAACCCGATCGAGGAAGCCACGGCTTACCAGCGCCTCGCCACCGAGTTCCAGCTGTCACACGAGGCGATCGCGACGCGCGTCGGCAAGGACCGCACGTCGGTCACCAACACGGTGCGCCTGCTCAAGCTGGCGCCGGAAGTGCGCGCCGAGGTGGCGTCGAGCGCCCTCAGCATGGGCCACGCCCGCGCCCTCGTGTCGCTCACCGATGACGGCGATCAGCGGCGGATCGCCCGCGAGGTGATCGCCCGCGGCCTGTCGGTCCGCGAGACCGAAGCGCTCGTGAAGCGGGCCCTCGGTCCAGCCCCGGCGAGGTCAGCCCCGGCGCCTCGCGCCAAGGACGCCGACACTCGCGCCGCCGAGGACGCGCTGCATCGCGCGCTCGGCGCGCCGGTGGAGATCGTGCGGCGCGGCCGCGGCGGCGACGTGGTGATCGGCTTCGCGTCAGAGGCTGAACTGCAACGGCTCTACGATCTGCTCACCGAACAACGCCTGAGCACGCACGGGTGACCAGAGCCGCCGCGGCGTGCATCGGCATCGCCGCGCTGGCGGCTGCGCTCTCCGCCCAGGCCCCTGCCGGTGAGTGGCCGACCTACGGCGGCGATCTCGCCAGCCGCAAGTACTCGGCACTCGATCGGATCACCGCGGCCAACTTCTCGACGTTGCGAATCGCCTGGCGCGTGCCGACGCCCGACGCCCAGCTGAGCGTCACGCTGCCCGGCGGCGGCGAGTGGACGGGGCCGCCGCAGGCGGTGTTCGCCGAACTGAACCGCCAGGACCCGAAGCGCTGGCGCGACGGCGATCCGCCGGTCCTCGGCAACTTCAAGGCGACGCCGCTGATGGTCGGCGGCCGCCTCTTCCTGAACACGCCGACCTCAGTGGGCGCGGCCCTCGACGCCGCCACCGGTCGCACGCTGTGGACCTACAACCCCAAGAGCTACGAAGCCGGCACCACGACGATGAGCCTGCGCTGGAACCAGCGCGGTGTCGCCTACTGGCGCGACGGCGACGACGCCCGCGTGCTGTGGGGGACCGGCGACGGCTATCTCGTCGCGGTCGATGCGCGGACCGGCCGGCCGGTGTCGACCTTCGGCGAGGACGGCCGGGTCGATCTGATGGCCGGGCTGCCGCGCGCCGCGCGCGGCACGCGCGACTACCTGAACGCGCTGACCTATTCCGTGCAGTCGCCGCCGATCGTCGTCGGCGACGTGGTGGTCACACCGGCGTCGATCTCGTCGCTCGTGATCCAGAAGGAGCAGATCCCCGGCTGGATCCGCGGCCACGACGTGCGCACCGGCCGCCTGCTGTGGACGTTCCGCACCGTGCCAGGCCCGGGCGAAGACGGTCACGACTCGTGGAAGGGCGACTCGTGGCGCGACGCCGGCAAGGTCACGGTGTGGACCGCGATGAGCGCCGATCCCGAGCTCGGCTACCTCTACGTGCCGACCAATACCGTGGCCCCCGACTTCTACGGCGGCCACCGTCCCGGCCACAACCTGTTCGCCGAGAGCCTGCTGTGCCTCGACGTCAAGACCGGCCGACGGATCTGGAGCTTCCAGACCGTCCATCATGGACTCTGGGATTACGACAACCCTGCCGCGCCGAACCTGCTCGATGTCACCATCGAGGGCCGGCGCGTGAGGGCCGTGGCGCAAGTGACGAAGCAGGGCTTCGTCTATGCGTTCGACCGCCTCACCGGCACGCCGCTGTGGCCAATCGAGGAACGGCCGGTGCCGGCGTCCGATGTGCCCGGCGAGCAGGCCGCCACGACGCAGCCGTTTCCGACGCGGCCCGCCCCCTTCGAATATCAGGGCATCACCGTCGACGACCTCGTCGACTTCACTCCCGCCCTGCGCGCCCAGGCCGTCGAGGCCATCAAGCCGTTCCGCGCCGGCCCGCTTTACACGCCGCCGTCGCTGCAGGGCACGTTGCAGCGCCCGGGCACCGTGGGCGGCGCCAACTGGGGCGGTGCTGCCGTCGATCCGGAGACCGGCATTCTCTATGTGCCGTCGCGCAACGCGCTCAGCGTGACGCCCCTCGCCAAACCTCCGGCGACGCTCGACAGCAATCTGCAGTACGTGCAGGTGCCGGGCACGAGCCCGCGCATGCCCGGCGGTGTGCCGCTGTTGAAGCCCCCGTACTCGCGCATCACCGCCATCGACATGAACCGCGGCGACCACGTGTGGATGACGCCGGCCGGCAGCGGCGCCCGCATCCGCGCCCTCGAGGCGCTGCGCGGGCTGGACCTGCCGCCGCTCGGCGGCGACAGCACGTTCAGCGGCCCGCTGCTCACGAAGACCCTGCTCGTCTACGCGCTCACCACCGGCGGCACGCGCGGCGGACCGCGCCTGGTCGCCTACGACAAGGCCACCGGCAAAGAGCTCGCATCCGCCGACCTGCCGGGCGCTGCCATCGGCACGCCGATGACGTATCTCTGGAACGAGCGTCAGTACATCGCCCTCACGGTGCAGGGCAGCGGCACCGGCGCGCTGCCGGAACTGGTGGCGCTGGGGCTTCCCAACTAGCGGCTAGGGGCTAGCGGCTGGCGGCTGGTTGATCATGCAGTCACGCCGTGTGATGACCTCGCCGGCGACGCCTTCTTCGAAGCGGGACATCCTCGAGTCTAGCCGCCAGCCCCTAGCCGCTAGCCGCTGACACCTGTAGGATCCCTTCATGGCGACGGAAAGAAAGCGTCTCACCGAACTGGTGAGCTGCGCTGGTTGAGCGAGCAAACTCGCCGCAGGCGAGCTCGCTCACGTGTTGAGCGACATCCCCGTGGAAACCGATCCCCGTGTCCTGGTGGACTTCAGGACGGCGGACGATGCCGGTGTGTACGCGTGGGAGGCCGGGCCGGCGCTGGTGCAGACGGTCGACTTCTTCACGCCGATCGTCGATGACCCCTACGTCTATGGAGAGATCGCGGCGGCCAACTCGCTGAGTGACGTCTATGCGATGGGCGGCCGGCCGCTGACGGCGCTGGCCATCGCCGGCTTCCCCGAGGACCTGGTGGACGCCGAGACGATCGCCCAGGTGTTCCGCGGCGGCCACGACACGCTGCGCGCCGCCGGCGTCGTGCTGCTGGGCGGCCACACGGTGCGCGATCGCGAGATGAAGTTCGGGTACGCGGTGACTGGCGCCGTCGATCCAACCCGCATCTGGCGCAACGCCGGCGCCCGCCCGGGCGACCGGCTGATTCTCACCAAGCCGATTGGCACCGGCATCGTCGGCACGGCGATCAAGTTCGGCCGGGCCCCCGCCGGGGTGGCCGCGACCGCCGTGGCCAGCATGCGGACACTGAACCGCGCGGCGGCCGAGGCGCTTCGCGGCCTGGAGGTGCACGCCGCCACCGACGTGACCGGGTTCGGTCTGGCCGGACACGCCAGCGAGATGGCCGCGGCCAGTGGCGTGTCGATCGAGATCGACGCTGGGGCGGTGCCGCTGATCGACGGTGTGGTCGAGCTGGTCGCCGGCAACGTCCCGGGCGGCTTGCGCAGCAATCGCAGCCATTTCGGCCCGGGCGTGGACGTCCGGCCGAGCGTGCCGCCGGTAGTCGCCGACCTGCTGTTCGATCCACAGACGTCCGGAGGACTGCTCGTGGCCCTCCCTCCCGGCGCCGTCACCGACGCCCTGGAACGGCTCGAAGCGGCCGGGGTCCACGCTGCCGCCATCGCGATGGTCACGGACAAACAGCCCTCGACGCTTACCATTAGGTGATTTGCCCGCTTTTTCGCCGCCTTGTCCCGCGGCGTCACGGGATGGTATAAAAGAGCGTTTTGGCCCGCCGTCGGCGGCGCCAATGGAGGCCCCATCCCGTGATTCCGGACCTGTCGGTCCTCTGGGTCATCGCGCTGCTGCTGCTCTGCGTGGTCGTCCTGAACACGCTGATCTTCAAGCCCATCCTCGCCATGTCCGAGGCGCGCAGCACCGCGGTGCGCGACGCCCGGGAACTGGCCGCTTCGGCGGCGCAGAAGGCGGCCGAGGCCTCGGCCACGTTCGACCGCACCCTCTCGTCGGCCCGCGCCGAGGTCTATGCGCAGATGGACGACGCGCGCCGGAACGCCATGGCCAAGCGCGCGGCCGTCATGGCCGAAACCAAGCAGGAAACCGAACGGGCCCTGCACGACGCCACCACCCGGCTGGCCGAACAGGCCGCTGCCGCACGAGCGACCCTCGAACGCGATGCCGCCGCGCTCGCCGGCGACATCGTCGGCCGCGTGCTTGGTCGCACCGCGTAATCCCATGGACGCCGTCATGCCCGCCGCCGCTCACTCCCCGGCTTGTGAATTAAGGCGCAAGCTCCGCACCGCCGCCATTCTCGTGGCCTGGTGCGCGTTCGCCGCCGTGCCGGTGTTCGCCCAGGACGCGCACGCGCCGGCCCAGCCCGACGCCCACGCGGCGCCGGCCGGCGAGCACGCCGCCGCCGACGAGCATGGCGGCGAGCACGGTGGCCTGGCCGGGCTGCTGTGGCCCACCGCCAACTTCCTCATCCTCTGCGGCGGGCTCTACTACTTCCTCAAGACGCCGTTCGGCGAGTATCTCTCCGGCCGATCGACGCAGATCCGCAAGGACCTCGTCGACGCCGCCGAACTCAACCGGACCGCGACCGCGCAGCTCGCCGAGGTCGACCGCAAGATGCAGGCGCTGCCGGCCGAGATCGACGCGCTGCGTCGCCGCGGCACGGAGGAGATCGCCGCCGAGGAGGCGCGCATCGCCGCCGCCGCGGCCGCCGAGCGCGACCGCCTGCTGGCGCAGGCGCGCCGCGAGATCGACGTCCGGCTCAAGACCGCCCAACGCGAGCTCAGCGAGCACGCCGCCACGCTTGCCCTCGACCTGGCGAAGCAGCAGCTGGCCACCGGCATGACGCCGGCGGACCACACCCGCCTCGTCGATCGCTACGTGCAGCAGGTGAAGCCCCACTAGTCATGCCGTCACGGACCGCTGCCACCCGCTACGCCAAGGCCCTGCTCGACGTCGCCGCCAGCGACGCCGAGGCGGCCGTCGTCGATCGCGATCTCGCCGCCGTCGTCGCCGCGATGCACGGCCACCGCGAGCTGCACCTGGCGCTGACCTCGCCGTCGGTACCGGCCACCGCCAAGCGCAAGATCGTCGCCGCGGTGGGCGAGAAGCTCGGCCTCGCCGCCTCGAGCCGTCGAGCGCTCGACCTGCTCGCCGAACGCGACCGGCTCGGCGAGGTCGGCGAGGTGCTGGCCGTCTATCGCGAGCGGCTGCTGGCGCGCCAGAAGATCCAGCGCGCCGAAGTGCGCTCGGCGGTGCCGCTGTCGGCCGAGGCCACCGCGGCCATCGCCGCCCGGCTCGGCGCCGCCACCGGCACCACCGTCCGGGTGGACACCGTGGTCGATCCATCGCTCATCGGCGGCGTGATGGCCACCGTGGGCAGCACGGTCTACGACGGCACCGTCAGAACGCAACTCGACAAACTGCGGAAACAGCTCACGGGGGCTGGGGGCTAGGGACTGGGGGCTGGGGCTTCCCGGCGTCACGCGGTCGGCGACCAGCGTCGCCGTGACCGATAGAGCAACTGAGCATGGACATCAGAGCCGACGAAATCTCCAAGATCATCCGCGACCAGATCGGCGGTTTCGCCGCCGACGTCGACGTCGCGGAGGTGGGCACGGTCATCTCGCTCGGCGACGGCATCGCCCGCGTGCACGGCTGCGAACGGGCCATGGCCGGCGAGATGCTTGAGTTCCCGCACGGCGTGTTCGGCATCGCGCTCAACCTCGAAGAGGACAGCGTCGGCGCCGTGCTGCTCGGCGAGTACCGCGCCATCAAGGAAGGTGATCCGGTCAAGCGCACCGGGCGCATCATCTCGGTGCCGGTCGGCGAGGAGATGCTCGGCCGCGTCGTCAACGCGCTCGGCCAGCCGATCGACGGCAAGGGCCCGATCGGCACCAAGACGTTCGCGCCGATCGAGAAGCTGGCCCCCGGCGTCGTCGACCGCCAGCCGGTGCGCGAGCCGATGCAGACCGGCCTGAAGGCCATCGACGGCATGGTGCCGATCGGCCGCGGCCAGCGCGAGCTGATCATCGGCGATCGCCAGACCGGCAAGACCGCGGTGGCGCTCGACACCATCCTGAACCAGAAGGACACCGGCGTCATCTGCATCTACAACGCGATCGGCCAGAAGCAGTCGACCATCGCCCAGGTGGTGCGGACGCTCGAGGAAGCCGACGCGCTGCGCTACTGCATCATCGTCGCCGCCGCCGCCGCCGACCCGGCGCCGATGCTCTACATCAGCCCGTACTCGGCCACCGCGATGGGCGAGTACTTCCGCGACAGCGGCCGCCACGCGCTGCTCATCTACGACGACCTGTCGAAGCACGCCCAGTCGTACCGCGAGATCTCGCTGCTGCTGCGCCGGCCGCCCGGCCGCGAGGCCTATCCCGGCGACGTCTTCTACCTGCACTCGCGGCTGCTGGAACGCGCCGCCAAGCTGAACGACGCCAACGGCGGCGGGTCGCTCACCTCGCTGCCGATCATCGAGACCCAGGCCGGGGACCTGTCGGCCTACATCCCGACCAACGTCATCTCGATCACCGACGGGCAGATCTTCCTCGAGGCCGACCTGTTCAACCAGGGCGTCCGCCCCGCGATCAACGTCGGCAACTCGGTGTCGCGGGTCGGCGGCTCGGCGCAGATCAAGGCGATGCGCCAGGTGGCCGGCACCCTGCGCCTCGACCTGGCCCAGTTCCGCGAGCTCTCGGCGTTCGCGCAGTTCGGCAGCAGCGACCTCGACCAGGCCACCCAGCGCCAGCTGAACCGCGGCGCTCGGCTGGTCGAGCTGCTGAAGCAGCCGCAGTACCAGCCGCTCGCCGTCGAGCAGCAGGTGGTGGCGCTCTACGCCGGCACCAACGGCTACTTCGACGAGATTGCGGTCGCCGACGTGCGCCGCGCCGAGGAGGAGCTGCACCGCTTCATGGCCAGCCGCTTCGGCTCGCTGCTGTCGGCCATCAAGACCAAGAAGACCATCGACGACGAACTCAAAGGTCAGCTCAACGCCGCGCTGAAGGAGTTCACCCAGACCTTCGCCTCGACGGGAGCGAGAGCGTAGCGGGCACCGGGATGAGGACGAGTGCCTTGAACAAGCCCCAGTCCCCAGCCCCCAGCCCCCAGCCCCGAGTCTGAGATGCCATCCCTGATCGACATCCGCCGCCGCGTCCGCGCCACCAAGTCGACGCAGCAGATCACGAAGGCCATGAAGATGGTCTCGTCGTCGAAGCTGCGCCGCGCCCAGGAGCGCATCGTCCGCAGCCGGCCCTACGCCCAGGAGATGCTGCGCGTCTTCAACAGTCTGGCCAGCCGGGTCGAGCCGGGCGCGCACCCGCTGCTCACCGACGACCCGCAGGCGGCGCGCACGCTGCTGGTGGTGATCAGCGCCGACCGCGGCCTGTGCGGCAGCTTCAACACCAACGTCATCAAGACCACCGCCCAGTACATCACCGACCACCCGGCCGATCCGGGGCGCGAGGTGGCGCTGGCGCTGGTCGGCCGCAAGGGCCGCGATTTCTTCCAGCGCCGCGGCTTCGACGTCAAGTACGAGGAAGTCGGGCTGTTCCAGAACGTCAAGTGGGCGCACGCCCAGGCCATCGCGAACACCTGCATCAAGGAGTTCCTCGGCCCCGACGTCTCCTCGGTCTACCTGGTCTACAACGAATTCCGCTCGGTCATCGCGCAGCGCGTCGTCGTCGAACGGCTGCTGCCGATTCCGCGCCTCGAAACCGCCGCCGGGTCGCAGGTGGACTACCTGTTCGAGCCGTCGCCGGCCGAGCTGCTCGACACCCTGCTGCCGTTCCACGTGGCGGTGCAGGTGAACCGGGCGCTGCTCGAGTCGTCGGCCGCCGAGCACGCGGCGCGGATGACGGCGATGG
>CAYUAX010000067.1:0-22199 GCA_964442845.1 uncultured Bifidobacteriaceae bacterium
ATAGGTGTCGCCAGCCTGGCTCCCCCCAGCGTTCACGGCACCAAACCGCAAACAACAGAACTGGCGACGCTCTTCCCTGTTACAAGCTCCATGCCGGCCGAAAACTGGCCGATTTTCGCGGGAGCGCCGGGTGGGCGCCCGACAACTTTGTGGCCGATGGTTACAGATCCGCCGTCAGCGCGTCAGCCGGGCAATCGTGACGCCGGCGTCTTCCAGCCCGCGGCGGATCGCGGCGGCGAGCTGCGCCGCCCCGGGGGTGTCGCCGTGCACGCACAGGGTGTCGGCTTCGAACGAGATGGCGCCGCCATCCACCGTCTCGACGGTGCGCTCGCAGGCCATGGCCACCGCCCGGGCCACGACGACATCGACGTCGTGCAGCACGGCGCCCGGGGTGCTGCGCGACACCAGGCTGCCGTCGGCGTGGTAGGCGCGGTCGGCGAACGCCTCGGCGGCCACCGGCAGCCCGGCGTCGAGGCCGGCCTGGATGAGGGCCGAATCGGGCAGACCGAACAGGACCAGTGCCGGATCGATGGCCAGCACGGCCCGGGCAATCGCCTCGGCCAGCGCCTCGTCGCGGCAGGCCATGTTGTAGAGCGCGCCGTGTGCCTTGACGTGCTGCAGCCGGACGCCCTCGCTCCGCGCGATGCCGGCCAGGGCGCTGACCTGGTAGAGCACCAGGTCTTCGACGTCCTGCGGGCTCATCTGCAGCTCGCGCCGGCCGAAGCCCAGCAGGTCGGGGAAGCCCGGATGGGCGCCGACCGCCACCCCGTGCGAGCGCGCCAGCCGCACCGTGCGGCGCATCGTGCCCGGGTCGCCGGCGTGGCCCCCGCAGGCCACGTTGGCCGACGTGATGACCGGCATCAACAGCGTGTCCTGGCCCATCGGCCAGGCGCCGAACGACTCGCCGAGGTCCGCATTCAGGTCGATGCGCACGCGCGCATTGTAACGGGCCCAAGGCCTGTCACGATCCGCGCCTGCGCATCGACCTGAGTGGCCGCTAGCCGCTGAAGAGGTGCACCAGCATCGCTTTCTGCGCGTGCAGGCGGTTCTCGGCCTGGTCGAACACCACTGACGCCGGCGACTCGATGACCTCGTCGGTCACCTCCTGGCCGCGGTGCGCCGGCAGGCAGTGCATGAAGATGGCGTCGGGCCTGGCCCGGGCCATCAGCGCCTCGTTGACCTGGTAGCGCGAGAAGATCTTGGTCCGCTCGGCGTACTCCACCTCCTGGCCCATCGAGGTCCAGACGTCGGTGTAGACGGCGTCGGCGCCCTTCACGGCAGCCTGGGGGTCGATGTACTGCGTCAACTCCGCGCCGCCGACGGCGATGCGCTTCGCCTGCTCGGCGACCTCGGCCGGCAGTCCGTAGCCCTTTGGCGTCGCCACCTTGACGTGCGCGCCCAGCATCAGCCCGGCGTGCACGAGCGACGTCGCCACGTTGTTGCCGTCGCCGACGAAGGCCAGCGTGCGTCCGGCCACCGCGCCCCAGCGCTCGACCAGCGTCTGCATGTCGGCGAGGGCCTGGCACGGATGCTCCTCGTCCGACAGCGCGTTGACGATGCGCAGCGCCGGCGACGACTCGAGGAAGATCGACAGGCGCGACTGCGCGAACGTGCGGATCACCACCGCGTCCACCCAGCGCTCGAGATTGCGGGCGACGTCGTGCAGCGGTTCGCGGTCGGCGTGCATCACGTCCGAAGGAATGTCGACGAAGTCGCCGCCCAGTTCGCGGATGCCGATCGTGAACGTGACCCGTGTGCGCAGCGACGGCTTCTCGAAGAGCAGGCCAATCTGGCGGCCGGCCAGCGCCGTCGCCTCGGGTACCGCCGTGCGCGCCCGCCGCGCCACGCGGAAGCGCACCGCCCGCTCGAGGCAGCGGTGCAGGTCGTCGGGCGTCAGGTCGAGCAGCGAGAGGAAGTGACGGGCCACTAGGTGCGATACTCCGCGTTGATCTGCACGTACATCTTGGAGAGGTCGCAGGTCCACACCGTGGCCGTGCAGCCGCCGCCGGTGCCGAGGCCGACCTCGATCTCCAGGTCGGTGCCGCCCAGATAGGCCGCGGCCTGGGGCGCCAGGTCGTCGAACGGCCGGCCGTCGGCGAACAGCACCAGGGCGCCGATGCGCACGCGCGCCCGGTCGAGCACGAAGCGTGCGCCCGAGCGGCCGGCCGCCGCCACCAGCCGGCCCCAGTTCGGATCGGCGCCGTGGATGGCGGTCTTGACCAGCAGCGAGTTGGCGATGGCGCGCGCCGCCGTCCACGCGTCGGCGTCGCTGGCCGCATCGCTGACGGTGATGCTGACCAACTTCGTGGCGCCCTCGCCGCCGCGGACGATCCCGAGGGCGAGCTCCTGGGCCACCGCCCGGAATCCCTCGAACAGCGCCGCTTCGGCGGCGTCGTCGATGATCACGCCGCTGGCGCCGCTGGCCAGCGCGAACACGCAATCGTTCGTGGACGGTTCGCCGTCCACCGTGATGGCGTTGAAGGTGTAGCGGCTGGCCTCGGTGAGCACGCGGTGCAGGCGGGCCGGGTCCACCGCGGCATCGGTCGTGAGGTAGCCCAGCATGGTCGCCATGCGCGGCTCGATCATCCCGGAGCCCTTGGCCATGCCGCCGACGCGGAACGTGCCGGCCGGCGTGGTCACTTCGACCGCGGCTGATTTCGGGAACGGGTCGGTCGTCATGATGGCGTCGGCGGCGGCGCCGCCGCCGTCGATCGACAACGCGGCGGCGGCCTGCGGGATGCCGCCGCGCAGTGCCGCCATCTTCAGGTTGACGCCGATGACGCCCGTCGACGCGACCAGCACGTCGCCGGGCGCGCAGGCCAGGGCCGCCGCGGTCAGCGCCGCCATCTCGCGTGCGTCGGCGAGGCCCTGCGGACCCGTGCAGGCGTTGGCGCAGCCGCTGTTGGTGACCACGGCGCGGGCGTGTCCGGCGGCCTGCAGATGCTCGGTGGAGACCAGCACCGGCGCCGCCTTGGCCAGGTTGGTGGTGAACAGGCCGGCGGCGGCGGCGACGCCGTCGCAGGCGATGAGCGCCAGGTCGGGCTTGCCGCTCGCCTTGATGCCGCAGTGGAGGCCGGCGGCCCGGAAGCCGCGCGGGGCGGTGACGCCCCCGGGAACGACGGAGAGGGTGACGGACATCGGCAGACTCACTGCGCCCGATCGTGGACCGGTAGCGCGGTCAGGGCGGCGTCCAGGGTCGCGACGGCCTCGTCGATCTCGGAAGGTGACACGGTGTACGGCGGCAGCAGCCGCACCACCGTCTCGGCGGTGCGGTTGACGAGCAGGCCGCGGTCGCGCGCGGCGTCGACGACGGGTCCGGCATCCATCGCCAGCTGCAGCCCCCGCATCAACCCCGCGCCACGGACCTCGGTGACGACGGCGTGCTTCGACGCCAGCGCCTGCAGTTGCTGCTCGAAGTACGTGCCGGTGCGCTGCACCGCCTCCAGCAGGCCGTGATCCTGCAGCTGCTCCAGGACGAAGAGCGCCGCGCGCGTGGCGAGCAGGTTGCCGCCGTAGGTGGTGCCGTGATCGCCGGGCAGCACCTGGCGCGCGACCTCCTCGGCGACCAGCGCCGCGCCTACCGGCACGCCGGCGCCGAGCGCCTTGCCGACGGTGACGAGATCGGGGGTGAGCCCCAGCGTCTGGTAGTAGAACGGCGCGCCGGTGCGGCCAAGGCCGCATTGCACCTCGTCGGCGATGAGCAGCGCGCCGGTGCGGGCGCACGCCGCTTCGATCGCCGCGGCGAACTCGACGGCGATCGGCCGGACCCCGCCCTCGCCCTGGATCGGCTCGACGACGATGGCCGCCGTGGCCGACGACACCGCGGCGTCGAGCGCGGCGACGTCGCCCGGCGGCACGAACGTCACGCCGGGAATCAGCGGCTCGAAGGGCTCACGGTAGTGCGGATTGGCGGTGACCGAGAGCGCCCCCATCGTCCGGCCCGAGAAGCCGTGCTCGAAGGCGACGAAGCGGGTGCGGCCGCGCACGCCCTGCGTGAACCAGTAGCGGCGGGCGAACTTCAGACACGCCTCCATCGCCTCGGTGCCGCTGTTGCAGAAGAACACGCGGGCCAGCCCCGAGAGGTTCGACAGCCGCGCGGCGACCTGGCCCTGCAGCGGGTGGTAGTAGAGGTTCGAGGTGTGGAGCAGCGCCGCCGCCTGCTCGGCGACCGCGCGCGACAGGCCGGGGTGGCCGTGGCCGAGCACCGAGACGCCGATGCCCGACACGAAGTCGAGATAGCGGCGGCCCTCGATGTCCTCGATGCGGCAGCCCTCGCCGCGCACGAACACCACGCCCTGCCGTTTGTAGGTCTGCAGCACGTGCCGGGCTTCGAGCGCCTGGATGTCGGCCGCCGTCGTTGTCGTCGTCATGGTCATCGCACCCGCGTCCAAGGTCCCGACGCCCGCCCCTCGAGCGCCGCCTGCAGCCCGGCCGCGGCCCGGCCGTCCACGATCCGCACGTCGCCGACGCCGGCCGCCACCGCGGCGCGGCAGGCCGTCAGCTTGGCGATCATCCCGGCGCTGGCCGCCCCCGACGTGACCATCGCCCGCGCCGCGGCCGCGTCCAGCACCGGCACGGTGGCCCCGGCGAGGTCCAGCACGCCGGCCGTCGCGCCGGCGATCACCAACCGCCGTGCCTTCACACGCGCCGCCAGGTCGCCGGCCATCGTGTCGGCGTTCACGTTGAACAGACCGCCGCGGCCGTCGCTGCTGATGCTGGCGACCACCGGCACGAAGCCGGCAGCGGTCAGCCGCTGCAGCAGCGTCGCCGGCCCCGAACGCTTCGGCACGCCGACGCGGCCCAGGCTCACGGTGCGGCCGTCGGCGGCGGTGAAGAGCGGCGCCTGGCGCACCGGCGCCACCGTGGCGTCGGCCCCGGTGAGGCCCACGGCCTTCACGCCGGCGGCGGTCAGCGTCGCCACCAGCCGCGTGTTGAGCAGCCCGGCCAGCACCTGCACGACCACGTCGAGCGTGGCCTCGTCGGTGACGCGCAGGCCATCCACCTGCTGCTTGGGAATGCCGGCGGTGGCCAGCGCCCGATCGATCTCGCGGCCGCCGCCGTGCACGACCACCAGCGGCCCTTGCGTCGCGGCCCGCCGCACTTCCCGGGCGATCGCGGTGGTGCGGACCGGGTCCTCGAGCAGCTCGCCGCCGAACTTCAGGACGACGATCTTCTTCACAGCAGGCCGGTGCGCTCGTCGGCGCCGATCAGCAGGTTGAAGTTCTGCACCGCCTGGCCGGCGGCGCCCTTGATCAGGTTGTCGATCACCGAGACGAGGATGACGCGCCCCGAGACCTCGTCGACGCGCCAGCCGATGTCGCAGAAGTTCGACCAGGCGACGTGCTTGATCTCCGGCAGCGTGTCGCCGGTGAGCCGGACGAAGGGCGACCGCGCGTGGGCCGTCTCGATGGCGTCGCGCACCTGCGCGGCCGACGTGCCGGGCGCGAGGCGGGCATACATGGTGGAGAGAATGCCGCGGTCGAGCGGCACGAGGTGCGGGGTGAAGGTGACGTCGCGGCCCAGCGCCTGGGCGATCTCGGGCGTGTGGCGATGACCGAACAGGCCATAGGCGGCGACGCTGCCGTGGTTCTCGCAGAAGTGGGTGCGCTCCGACGGCGCCTTGCCGGCGCCCGACACGCCGGATTTCGCGTCGACGATCACGTCGCTGCCGGCGGCCAGCAGGCCGGCCTCGGCGAGCGGCTGCAGCGCCAGCAGCGACGCGGTCGGATAGCAGCCCGGACAGGAGACGAGGCGCGCCGACGGAATGGCCGCCGCGGTGAACTCGGTGAGGCCGTAGACCACGCCGTCGGGCAGCGTCTTGGTCGCCGGGTACCACTTCGCGCGCGCGGCGTCGTCGCGCAGCCGGAACGCGCCGGACAGATCGATCACCCGGGCGCCGGCGTCGAGCAGCGCCGGCGCGGTCTCGGCCGACGCGGCCTCGGGCAACGCCAGGAAGACCACCTCGGCGGCGCGGCCGACGGCCGCGAGATCCAGCGGCACCACCTCGCCGTCCCAGATCCGCGTCAGCGCCGGCAGCCGGCGCGGCGTGCTGGTGGCCTGGGACCCGGTCGCCATGGTCAGCCGGGCGCGCGGATGGCGCGCCAGGAGGCGCACCAGCTCCTGGCCGGCATAGCCGGTGGCGCCGACGATGGCCACCGTGGTGGTGGCGGCCGGGGTGAGGGTCGAGGTCGTCGCGTCGGGATGGGCCATCGGCGTCTGATGTCGCAAGTTTATACGAAAGAAAGAATAAGTATGCGAGACGGCGTGCGCCTCGTCAAGAGTTTCTCTGACGAAATGTCCACGCGTCCGCTGCATATTGGTATACACTGTGATGCATAAACATGAAGGCGCGACGCCAGGCGGCCATCCTCGAGATCGTGCGGCGCGAGGCCGTCCGCAGTCAGGAACAGCTGCGCCAGCGCTTGTTCACGCAAGGCTTCGACGTCACGCAGGCGACGCTGTCGCGCGACATCAAGGAGCTGAGCCTGGTGAAGCGCGCGGCCGACGGCGCCTATCAGTCGGCGCCCGACGACGAACCGAGCGGCCCCGGCACCGACGCCGCCCGCCACCACCTGCAGCGCGCGCTGGTCGACTACCTGGCTGGCATCGAGCAGTCGCAACAGCTGCTGGTGCTGCGCACCGGCGCCGGCGAGGCACAGCCGCTGGCGCTGGCGATCGATCGCGCCAAGCTGCCCGATGTCCTCGGCACCATCGCCGGCGACGACACGATCCTCGTCATCAGCCGTGATCCGCGCGCCGCGCGCACGCTCGTGCAGCAGTTCGAAGGTCTGGCCGCTGGGTGAGGGATCGAGGTGAGGGCATGAGCGGGCATTTGTGGTCGGGGCGCTTCGACGCGGCGCCGGATCCGGCGGCGTTCGACTTCGGGGTGTCATTCCCCTTCGACCGCCGGTTGTTCGAAGACGACGTCACCGGCAGCCTGGCGTGGGCGGCGGCGCTCGAACGCGCCGGCGCGCTCGAGCCGGCAGCGGTCGCCCGCATTCGCGACGGGCTGCAGCAGATTCTCGAGCACGGGCGCCGCGACCCCGCGTGGGTCGCCGGCGACGACGAGGACATCCACGCCTTCGTCGAACGGCAGCTGGTCGCGCTCGTCGGCGACGACGGTCGCCGCCTGCACACCGGCCGCTCGCGCAACGAGCAGGTGTCGGTGGACTTTCGGCTCTACCTGCGGCGCCGCATTCCGCTGCTGCAGGCCCGCGTGCGCGCCGTCGTCGCCGCACTGGCCGATCAGGCCGAGCGGGCCGGCGAGGCGCTGATGCCGGCGTATACGCACATGCGGCGGGCGATGCCGGTCCTGGTCAGCCACTTCCTGCTCAGCCACGCCGCGGCACTGCGCCGCGACCACCAGCGGCTCGCCGTGGCCCGCGACGAGGCCGACGCGCTGCCGCTCGGTTCGGGCGCCGTCGCCGGCACCGGCTACGCCATCGACACGGCGTTCCTCGCCGACACGCTGGGCTTCTCACGGGTCGTCCCCAACAGCATGGACACCTCGTCGGATCGCGACTTCGCGGTGAGCTTCCTGCACGCCGCGGCGCTGGCGATGGTGCACCTCAGCCGCCTGGCCGAGGACGTCATCTACTTCACCGCCGAGGAGTTCGGGTTCTTCGAGCTGGCCGACAGCTCGGCCACCGGCAGCAGCATGATGCCGCAGAAGAAGAACCCCGACCCGATGGAGCTGGTGCGCGGCAAGGCCGGCCGCGTCATCGGCCACCAGGTGGCGCTGCTGGTGGCGATGAAGGGGCTGCCCACCGGCTACAACAAGGATCTGCAGGAGGACAAGGAAGGCGTGTTCGACGCCGAAGACACGCTGACCGTCTCGCTCGACGCCACCGCATCGGTGGTGTCGAAGCTCACCCTGCGGCCCGACCGCACCGGCAAGGCGGCCTCGGGCCTGCTGCTCGCCACCGACGCCGCCGACTACCTGGTGCGCCGCGGCCTGCCGTTCCGCAACGCGCATGAAGTGGTGGGCCGCATGGTGCGCGAGCTGCTCGGCGCCGGCCGCGACTTCGACGACCTGACGCCGGCCGAGTGGCGCGGCTACTCCGAGCTGTTCGGCGACGACGTGACTCGCGACGTCACTGCCCTGGCGTCGGTGCGGGCGCGGCGGACGCCGCAGTCCACCAATCCCGACGCCGTGCGGGCGGCCCTGGACGAGACCCGGCGGTGGCTGGCCGCGGCGGGCTGATCTGAGGGAAGATCGTCCGTCGTCATCAACGCCCGCCCACAGGGCGGGCAAGAGAATACTGTTACTGGCGGGCCGGAGCCGGGCCGAGGGGCACCAGTTAGCACGTGCCCCTGGGTCCGAGGCTCCGCCTCGACAAAGGACGGACGGATGGGATCGCTGGCGGGCAAGGTCGGACTGATCGTCGGAGTGGCCAACAAGCGGTCGCTGGCGTGGGCCATCGCCCAGTCGGCGGCGCGCGAGGGCGCGCGGCTGGTGCTCACCTACCAGGAGCGCTTCGCCGAGCACACGCAGGAATTGGCGGCGACACTCGACCCGGTGCCGGAGCTGCTGCCCTGCGATGTGCAGGACGACGCCCAGATCGACGCGGTGTTCGCCCGGATCGCCGCCGCGCACGGCGGCCTCGACTTCCTGGTCCACGGCGCCGCGTTCGCCACCCGCGACGACCTGTCGAACGCCTTCACCGACACGTCGCGGGAGGGCTTCCGCACCGCCCTCGACATCAGCGCCTACTCCCTCATCGCCCTGGCGCGCGGGGCGCGCCCGCTCTTCGCCGCGCGCGGCGGCGGCTCGATCGTGACGTTGAGCTTCCTCGGCAGCGACCGCGTCTTCCCGAACTACAACGTGATGGGGGTCGCCAAGGCGGCGCTCGAGTCGACGGTGCGCTACCTGGCCGCCGACCTCGGCCCGCAGAACGTGCGCGTCAACGCCGTGTCGGCCGGTCCGGTGAAGACGCTGGCGGCGGCCGGCATCGGCGGCTTTTCGGCCATCCTCGGCGTGGTCCGCGAAAAGGCGCCGCTGCGCCGGGCCATCGACGCCGCCGAGGTCGGCGACGCCGCCGTGTTCCTGCTCGGCCCCGGCGGCCGCGGCATCACCGGCGAGGTGATGATGGTGGATGCCGGCTACCACGCGGTGGGGATGTAGGGGAGTGCAGGGACCGGGGACCGGGGGCAAAGGACCGGCGAAACGCAGGATCACGCTGTCCCCCTGTCTCCCCGTCAGACTGCCACGTCCGTCGTGATCACCGCCCGCCTCGTCGACGTCACCCGAGCCACGCCGCGCACCCGGCGGTTGAGCCTGCAGCTGGACCAGGTGCTGGCCTTTGTCGCCGGCCAGGCAGTGACCGTCGGCATTCACGGCTCGGGGCAGCGCGCGCCGTACTCGATTGCTTCAGCCCCGGCGGTTGCCGCGGCCGGTCGCCTGGAGTTGCTCGTCGGCGCCGACGGCGCGTTCGGTCAGCCGTCACTCGACCCAGCGACCGCGGTCAGCGCGCTGCTCGATGTCGACGGCCCAATCGGCAGCTTTGGAGTGCCGGCCGCCGCAGCCGGGGCGCCGCTCCTGCTGGTGGCAGGGGGCACCGGGATCGCGCCGCTGCGGTCGGTGCTGTTCGATCGCCTGGAGCGACGGCATCCCGCGCCGATTGGCCTCGTCTATAGCGCCCGATCGGCCGATGAGTTCGCGTTCGGTGACGAGTTCGATCGGCTGGCTCGCCAAGGCATCATCAGCCTGCATTGCACCGTCACCCGCGACGACGTGACCCCGTGGCAAGGGCGCACGGGTCGTATCGACGGCCGATTGCTGGCGACGGCCTGGCCCGGCGACGCCGCTTGGGCGCTCGTGTGCGGTCCCGGCCCATTCGTCGGTGACGTCACCGCCGCGCTCACGGGGATGGGCGTCACCGCCGACCGAATCGTCGTCGAGCGCTGAGGAACGCAGACTGGACGCGCAGGTGGTGCGACAGCGGAACAGTGGGACAGCCGTGACGGTCGGACAGCGTGACAGGTTCCCTGGCCGTTCCCCGTTCCCTGTTCCCCGTTCCCCGCCTCAGAGCACCCCCGCCCTGGCCCGTTCGATTTCGACGTCGCTGATCTCGAGCGGCACGGCCGGGTGCTTGAGGCTGGCCGCGCTGCGTTCCCTGAGCCGCGCCGCCGCCGGCCGCGCCAGCTGCCGGCGCGCCGTCTTGTCGCGGTACATGCGCGCGTCGCCGGTGGCCAGCAATGCCTCGTAGGTCTCGCCGTCGTGGGGGTAGATCGCCGCGCCGACGCTGATCGACAACTTCAGGCGGCGGCCCGGCCGCACCTCGAAGACGACCTCTTCCATGGCCCGCTTGAGCTCCAGGCGCTTGCGCTCGGCCTCGTCGGCGCCGCAGCCCGACAGCACGACGATGAACTCGTCGCCGGCATAGCGTACGCAGATGTCGTAGGGCCGGACGCCGCTGCGCAGCACGTTGGCCACCTCGCGCAGGGCTCGATCGCCGACGTGGTGGCCGTGGTTGTCGTTGATCTCCTTGAAGTTGTCGCAGTCCATCACCAGCAGCGCCACCTCGGACTTCAGCCGTTCGGCGCGCGACAGCTCGCGCGTGAGGTGGATGAACATGAAGCGGGTGTTGGGCAGCCCGGTGAGGGCGTCGGTGAGCGAGTCCTCTTGCGTCCGCTCGAACACGCTGGCGTTGTTGATGACGGCCGACGCCTGTTCGCACACCCGATCGAGCAGCCGGCGGTGGTCGTCGGTGTAGGCATCCTCGGTGTCCTGATAGACGGCGAGCGTGCCGATCAGGCGGTCGTTGAAGACCAGCGGCGAGACGATCGCCGACCGCAGATTGGTGCTCGACGGCGCCAGCCCGGCCGCCTCGAAATCGGCGCTCGGCCGGGCATTGACCAGCGGCCGGCGGTTGCGGGTGACCCACCCGGTCAACCCCTGGCCGCTCTTGATGGTCATGCCGCCGATCAGCTCCGAGTCGAGACCGGTGGCGAACCGGCAGCGCAGCCAGTCGTGCTCCTCGTCGTAGAGGAACAGCGCGCAGGCGGCGAACGGCACCAGGTTGCTCAGCTTGGAACTGATGAGCGCCATCGTGTCGGCGACGCCGAGGCTCGTGCCCATCGACTGGGCGATCTCGTAGAGCGCGTAGATCTCGCGGTGGGCCAGGGCGATGTCCTCGAACACCGTGTTGCCGCGGCCGCTCTCGTGCTCGAAGCCCACCGCCGGCCGGCCGAGCTGCGACGTCGATTCGAGCGTCAGGCGCCGTGACGGCTGCTGCTCCTGACGGGTCGCCTCGGCCGACAGCGCCGGGAGGTACTCGAAGAAGGTGGCGACCACGCGCGGATCGAGCGCCTTGCCGGCTTCCTGCTCGAGCAACGCCAGCGCCGCGTCGTGCTCCATGGCGCGGTGGTAGGGCCGATCCGAGGTGAGGGCGTCGAAGTAGTCGACCACCGAGAGGATGCGGGCGCCGAGCGGGATCTCCTCGCCCTTGAGTCCCTGGGGATAGCCCTTGCCGTCCCACCGTTCGTGGTGGCTGAGGATCAGTGGCGCCACCGGATAGGGAAAGGGCACCGCGCTGATGATCTCCGCGCCCACCTGCGGGTGGATGCGGATCTTCTGGAATTCCTCCTGGGTGAGCGGGCCCGGTTTCGAGAGGATGTGTTCAGGCACCGCCAGCTTGCCGATGTCGTGGAGCAGGGCCGCCGTCTTCACGCCCTGGATCTCGGTGTCGGGCATGCCCAGCGCCCGGGCGATGCCGGCGGCGTAGACCTGCACGCGGCGGATGTGGCTCTGCGCGGTCTGGTCCTTGGCGTCGATGGCCAGGGCCAGCGCTTCGATGGTCGCCAGGTGCAGGTCGGACATCTCCTGGACGTGGCGCCGTTCGTCCTCGATACGGCCGAGGTAGACCTTGTAGGTGCGGTAGATGAGGTAGGTCCACGCCGCCATCAGCAGCGCGAACCACGACCCGACCTTCAGGACGGCGTAACCGGTGCCGAAGGCGCCGACGGCACCGACGAAGTAGCTCGGCGCGCTCCACAGGAAGTTCTCGTTCCACGTCGCCATCCACGGCTGGCGCGTCGACAACGCGATCGCCACCGAGACGAGCACGGTGTTGAAGAGGAAGTACGTGGTCGCGGCGCCGACCAGTGCCGCCACTTCGGCGTTGAGCGACTCGCCGATCGACCCCGGGACGCCGCCCAGGCGCAGGTAGACCCAGCCGGCGGCCTGCACGGTGATCGCCAGGCACGCCATGCTGAACAGCGTCCGGTAGAGCGAGGTCGGCTGGCGCATGCGGAACGTGCACTGGCTCCACGCGCTGGTCACCGCGATCACCGTGGTCTCGGCCGGGCCGAGCAGCAGCAGCGACGCGAAGTCCACCGCGTAGGAGACCGACATCGTCGAGCCGCTGGCCGACAGCGGCAACGCCACCTTGAACGCCGACGAGATATTCGAGAGCAGCAGCAGGGCGACGAACAGGTAGGGGTTCTCGAGACGGACGCCGGCCAGGGCGTGAGCCAGCGCCGCGGCGCCCAGCGCCACGACGGACACGATGTAGATTCTGGCGGAGGGAGGGAGCTCGCGCATACCGGTGAGGTCGGCGGCTTCAGGCGCTCATCGGCTCGCGACGCCGGCGCCCGGCCGACGGCTCGAGGCCGTATTCCTCGATCTTCCGGTAGAGGGTGCCGCGGCTGATATCCAGCACGCGGGCCGCCTCCAGCTTGTTCCAGCCGACCGCGTCGAGCACGACGGCGATGTGGGCGCGTTCGTTGTCGCGCAAGGTCGGCAGCCGGCCCGGGGTCCCCGCCGCCGGCGCCACCGGCTCGTGCAGGAACTCGATGTCCTCGGCGCGGATGATCGGGCCGGGCGCCGACAGCGCGGCCCGCGAGATGGTGCTCTCGAGCTCGCGGATGTTCCCGGGCCAGTGGTAGCGCAGCAGCCGGTCGGTGGCTTCCGGCGAGAGCTGGCGGGCGTCGAGCGGCAGGCCGTTGGCGGCGCAGTAGCGGCCGATGAAGCGCTGCGCCAGCACCGGGATGTCCACCGCCCGCTCCTTGAGCGACGGCAGGCGGATCGAGAACGCGTTGACGCGGTAGAACAAGTCTTCGCGGAAGCGGTTTTCACGGACGAACTGATCGAGCGGCCGGTTGGTGGCCGAGATCAGCCGGAAGTCCACGTGGATCGACTTGCTGCCGCCGAGCCGCTCGAAGCGCCGCTCCTCGAGCACGCGCAGGATCTTGGCCTGGGCGACCAGCGACAGGTCGCCGACCTCGTCGAGGAAGAAGGTGCCGTTGTTGGCCAGCTCGAGCCGACCGGGCTTTCGGTCGTGGGCACCGGTGAACGCGCCCTTCTCGTAGCCGAAGATCTCCGATTCGAAGAGCGTGTCGGGCAGCGCGGCGCAGTTCACCGCCTGGAACTTCTCGGTGCCGCGGCGCGACAGCTCGTGGATCATCCGCGCCACCACTTCCTTGCCGGCGCCGGTCGGACCGAGGATGAGCACCGAGATGTCCGACTTGGCGGCCGTGCGAATCCACTCGAAGATGGCCAGCATCTTCTCGTCGCGGCCGATGAGCTCGCGGAACCGCTGCACCGACGGCGAGGTGTCCTCGATGCCGACGGCGGCGCGCCGCTCCAGAAAGGTGTCGAGCTGTTTGCCCAGCGACGACGCTGGATCGAGTCGGGCGGCGGTGTAAGACACCGGGTCGCCGGCGACGCGCCGGACCACTCCCGAGTCCACCAGCTCCTTCAGGCAGTTCTCGACGTCCAGTCGCATCCGCCCGAATGCCTGCATGATGGCTTCGGCGTCGAACTGCTCGGCCGGCCGGGCGCTCAGGAACCTGAGGATGCCGGCACGAAGCGGCGACTGGACGAGGGCCCGGAAGCGGGCCTCGGGGTCGGCGTCGGACCGCGGGGCGGTGCTCGACGCACGTCTGGCGGCGAATGAAAGGTCGTCCACGGCGGTCTGGTCCTGTGTCCTTGTATCGGACACTCCCGCCGAGAGGCTTAGCCGCCCGGTGACGGCCGGGCCGGGCGGGTCGGCGGTGACTCCAGCACCGCCTCCGGCTGAGGCTCGGATGCCGTCTCGTGCAGGGGCATGACAGCGAGTGCAGCGACGGGCGGATCCATGCGGATGATACTCTACGGGCACTTTCGCAGGAGGAACGCGGCCCGTGCCCTATCGTGCTCCCGGATCGCCCGGCCAGAAGCGGAATGCGCTCGCCGGACGGCCCATCCGCTACTACCGTCCGCGCGGCAGCGCCGACATCCGCACCCTCATCGACGAGGGCTTCCAGGCGTTCAACGCCGCCCGGCTCGGTGAGGCGTGCCGGATCTTCGGCGACAAGATGCTCGCCAAGGAACACGACACGACGATCGCCCTGACCATCGCCGGCGCGCTGACGCCGGCCGGTCTCGGCGGCTGCGTGATCGAGCTGATGGAGCGTGGGCTCATCGACTTCGTCATCAGCACCGGGGCCAACCTGTACCACGATCTGCACTACGCCCTGAACTTCACGCTGCACCGCGGCTCGCCGTTCGTCGACGACCGCGAGCTGTACGACGAAGGCATCATCCGCATCTACGACGTGCTGTTCCCGGCCCAGGTGCTGCTCGATACCGACAGCTACGTTCGCGAGTTCCTGGTGCGCTCCGGACTCGATGGGCCGGTGTCCACCGCCGACCTGCACTTCGCGCTCGGCGAAGACCTGCGCGCGCAGCATCCCGGCTGCGAGGAGTACTCGGTGCTGGCGGCGGCCTCGCGGGCCGGCGTGCCGATCTACACGTCGTCGCCCGGCGACAGCTCGATCGGCATGAACATCGCCTATCACGAACTGATGAACGGCGGCCGGTTGATGATCGATCCCAACAAGGACGTCAACGAGATTTGCGCCGTCATCCTCGCCGGCCAGAAGAACGGCGCCGTCATCCTCGGCGGCGGCTCGCCGAAGAACTTCTACCTGCAGGGCCAGCCGACGCTGTGGGAGGTCTACGGCATCCCCAAGGGCGGCAACGACTACTTCATCCAGATCACCACCGACCAGGTCGTGTGGGGCGGCCTGTCGGGCGCGACGCCGGCCGAGGCGGTGAGCTGGGGCAAGGTGAACCCGGGGGTGCTGCCCGACACCTGTGTCGCTTACTGCGATTCCACGATCGCCTTTCCGCTCTTCGCCGAATACGCCGTCGGCCACGCCAACGGCCGGCGGCCGCTGAAGGGCCTGGTGCACAAGCGCGACGTGCTGGTCGCGGCCCTGAAGGCCGAGGCGTCCAAGCCCCGCGAGGAGGGCGACGCGCCGGCATGATCCGCCTGCGCGGCGCCCGGCTGGTGCTGCCCGATCGCGTCCTGGAGGACGCCGCGCTCGCCATGCACGACGGGACGATCGTCGAGATCGGCCCGGCCCGCGCCGCCGCGCCGGGGGACGTCGACTGCGCCGGCGGCTGGGTACTGCCCGGCTTCATCGACGGCCACATCCACGGCGTCGAAGGCACCGACGTGCTGGGCGCCGGCGACGCCGTGGCCCGCGTCGCCGCCGCGCTGCCGCGGCACGGCGTCACCGCGTTCTGCCCGACGACCATCGCCTGCGATCCGGCGGCGCTCGAACGCTTCCTCGCCGCGGTGGACGGCGTGATGGCCGCGCCCGCGCCCGGCGCGGCGCGCGTGCTGGGCGCCCACCTCGAGAGCAACTTCCTCAACCCGGCCTACAACGGCGCACAGCCGGCGACCTGTCTGCGGCGCCCGCCGCGGCCGGGCGAGGCGCCCTGGGTGGACGGGGACTACACGGGGGCGGCGATCGTCGCGACGATCGCGCGGCACCAGCCGTCGGTGCGGCTCGTCACGCTGGCGCCGGAACTCGACGGCGCGCTCGATCTCATCACCCGGCTGGTCGCCGCCGGTCACCGGGTGTCGCTCGGCCACTCGGGCGCGACCTTCGAGCAGGGCGAAGCCGGCATCGCCGCCGGGGCGCGCCACGCCACGCATCTCTTCAACCGCATGCCGCCGCTCGGCCACCGTGCGCCGGGACTGGCCGGCGCCGTGCTGGCGCACGACGAGGTGACGGCGGAAGTGCTCTCGGACGGCTACCACGTGCACCCGGCGATGGTGCGGCTGGCGGTGCGGGCGAAGGGCCCCGGCGCGGTCCTGGCGATTACCGACGCCACCGCCGGCGCCGGTCTGCCGGTGGGCGCCGTGACGGTGCTCGGCGACCGGCCGATTCGCGTCACCGACCGCTGTGCCGTGCTCGACGACGGCACCCTGGCCGGCAGCACCCTGACGATGGACGGCGCGTTCCGCCTGCTGCTCGGCTCGGTGGGCCTCGGCGTCGTCGAGGCGGCCCGGATCTGCGCGACGACCCCGGCCGACGCGCTGGGCCGCCCGGACCTGGGCCGGCTGGCCGTCGGCGCCGCCGCCGACGTGGTGGTGCTCGACGCCGCCTGGTGCGTGGCCCGAACCTTCATCGCCGGGGCGCCGGCGTGGAACCCGCCCGGCCGGGCCGCCGTCTCTGAACCCGGGAGGACGTGATGACAGCTCGCACAGGCCTCGTTGGGGCGATGGGCGCCGGCACACTCGCCGTCGCGCTCACGGCGTGCACGGTCAACGTCAACACCGACGGCGCCACCGCCTCGGAAACCCACCGCTTCAGCGTGACCGGCACCGCCAAGGTGACGCTCGACACCTTCGACGGCGCCATCGAGGTGCACGCCTGGGATCGGCCCGAAGTGGAGGTCGTGGTCGAGAAGCAGGCCCAGGACGACGCCCGGCTGCAGGAGATCGTCGTCGAGAAGGGCCAGGACGCCGGCCAGGTGCACCTGCGCGTCCGCGGCCCGCAATGGTCGCGCGGCGACGGCGTGGTCATCGGCGTCAGCTACTCGCCCAGCGCGCGGCTGCGCGTCGCCGTCCCGAAGTCCACGGCGCTCGATCTCCGCAGCGGCGACGGCTCGATCACGGTCGAGGAAGTGGACGGCGTGGCGATGCTGCGCACCGACGACGGCGCAATCGTCGGCTCGCGCCTGTCGGGCGAGATCACCGCCCGCACCGACGACGGCGGCATCCGCTTCCGCGAGGTCACCGGCAAAGTAGATGTCGAGACCGGCGAAGGCAGCGTGGTCGTCAACGGCACCTTCACCCACCTGCGCGCCAAGACCGGCGACGGGTCGGTCCGCATCGCCGTCGAGGCCGGCAGCCGCCCGGCCGACGACTGGAACGTCGAGACCCGCGACGGCAGCGTGGAGGTCCGGCTGCCCGAAGCCATCGACGTGCAGGTGGACGCCGTCACCTCCGACGGCAGCGTCCGCTCGAACTACGCGGGGCTGACGGTGGAGCGCAGCCGCGACGACGGCGACGAGGAATCGCGCCGGCAGCTGCGCGCCACGCTCGGCGCCGGCGGCCGCACGCTGCGCATCCGCACCGGCGACGGCACGATCCGCTTCGAGCGCTAGATCGCCTTCAGGGTATTCGTAGGGCGGCTCTTCAGAGCCGCCGCTCCAGCCGCGCCCGGCCCCAAGGCAGCTCTGAAGAGCTGCCCTACGTCGATCAGGTCTGCTCGCGCGGCGACGGCTGCGCGTAGACGCTCGGGTCGAGCACGCCGGCCTCGGCGAACGCGTCGCGCCGCTCGCGGCACTTGCTGCATCGCCCGCAGTGCCGATCGGCGTCCGGCTGCATGCACGACAGCGTCAGCTCGAACGGCACGCCGAGGCGCGCCCCCAGCTCGATCACCTGGTGCTTGTGCAGCGCCGCGAACGGCGTCGCGATCGACAGCGCGTGTGCCAGGCCGCGCGACAGCGCCTCGGCCATCGCCGCGAAGAACGCCGGCGTCGCGTCGGGGAACGGGTTGCCGGCGAGCGGGCCCAGCGCGATGCGGCGGGCGTCGGCGCGGGCGGCGACCACGCCGGCCTTGGCCAGCAGCGTGAGGTTGCGGCCGATGAGGTACACGTCCTCGTCGGGCGTATCGTAGTCGGGCGCCTGGCCGAGGATCGCCCAGTGGTCCTGCGGGTAGACGTCGCGCATCGGCAGCTCGACGACGGTCAGCGGCAGCAGGTGCGTGGCCAGCGCCGGCGCGGCGATGAGCCGGGCCAGCATCCGCAGCTCCGCCCCCTCCCAGGCCAGCCCGGACCGCACGTACACGGGACGCACGTCGTGCGTGACGGCCTCGTGCGCGAGCAGCACCGCGCTGTCGAGGCCGCCCGAGACGAGTACGACGGAGATGGGGCGCTTGGTCACGAGTCGGGGGCGACCCGAAGGATACAATCAAGCTCGACGCTTGGGGAGCACGACGATCGCGGAGCGGGGACGATGAGCCGGCCGGGGGCGGCCGGCGTGGTGGCGTTCGATCTCGACGGCACGTTGATCGATTCCGCCACCGACCTGGCGGCCGCGGCCAGCGCCTTGGCCGTCGAACTCGGTGGGCGGGCGCTGACCCGCGCCGAAGTCGTCGCCATGGTCGGCGAAGGCGCCCCGGTGCTGGTGCGGCGCGCGCTCACCGCCGCCGGGCTCGACCCGGCCACCGCGGGGGCCCTCGATCGCTTCCTCGCCCTCTACGACGAGCGGCTGCTCGACACCACCCGGCTCTACCCCGGCGTCCGCCAGGTGCTCGACGCGCTGGATCCGCAATTGACGCTCGCCGTGCTCACCAACAAGCCGCGAGTGCCCGCCGAGCGCCTGCTCGACGCGCTGGGCGTGCGGCCGCTGTTCCTGGAAGTGGTGGGCGGCGATGGCCCGCTGCCGCGCAAGCCCGATCCGGCCGGCCTGCGCTCGTTGCGCCTCCACGCCGATGGCGGGCCGCTGATCCTGGTTGGCGACTCGCCGGTTGACGCCGAGACGGGCGCGGCGTGCCGGCGTGCCGTTCGTGCTGGCCGCCTACGGCTTCGGCGCGGCGGCGTTCGCCAGCGGCGCGGCGGCCGACGCCTTCGTCGCCGCCGCGCTCGCCGATCTGCCGGCGGCGATCGACGCGGCGCTGCGCGCGGCCGGCGTGCCGACCGCCTGACCACGCCCTAGACCGCAGCGGGCGCTTCGACCAGCAGCTTCGACGCGGCGCGCGTGCCGATGGTCACGACCGCGCCGTCCTTGCCGCGCAGCCGGACGCTGTCGGCGGCCTCGTCCCGCGACTCGACTTCCACCGCTTCGCCCGGCTTCAGCCCGTGACGTTCGACGAAGCGCAGGAACGCCGCGTCCTGATCGGTGACGCGGGCGACGACGACGCGCTGGCCGACCGGGCAGCTGAGCAGCGTGTCGAGGTGACGCTCGCGGAACGTGCCTTCGGGGCCGGGGATGGGATCGCCGTGCGGGTCCGTCTCTGGATGCCCCAGCATCTCGTCCATCCGCTCGATCAGGCGATCCGAGACGACGTGTTCGAGGTGTTCGGCGTCGTCGTGCACCTCGTCCCAGCGCATGCCCATCACCTGCACCAGGAACAGCTCGACCAGGCGGTGCCGGCGCAGCACCGTGGCGGCCAGCTTCGAGCCGGCGTCGGTCAGGCGAACGCCGTTGTAGGGCTCGTACTCGACCAGGCCCGATTCGGCCAGCGCCTTGACCATGGTCGTGGCGGTGCCCGGGGCCACGCCCAGCGCCGCCGCCAGCTGGCCCATCGGCAGGAGGCGCGTTCCGGCCGGCAGTCGGGAGGCCCCCAGATAGACCTCTTTCAAGTAGTTCTCGACGGTGCTGGACGGCGCCATGGGAACCGAAATCCTAACAGAGTCACTGGATTCACTTGACTTTTGAGACGAAGACGTTCATATTTTGATTACTCAAAATTTGTCCCGACTCCGCAGCGCACCGCGAGTGGCCGGGATGTGCTCTCCATGACCGACCCGCTCGTGTCCCTCGTCGCCGTCCTCGCCGCCGTCGTGCTGGCCGTGGCGCTGTTCTGGCCAGGCACCGGGCTGGCGTGGCGCTGGCGCCGTGGTTTGGCGGCGTCGGACCGCGTCGAGGTCGAGGACGCGCTCAAGCACGTCTGGGACGGCGAGTACCGGCAGCGCCCGGCCACGCTGGAGAGCCTCGCTGGAGCGCTCGGGCTCACTGGCCGCGCCGCCGCCGAGCTGGTCGATCGCCTGGGCCGGCTCGACCTGGTGGACCACGACGACACCGCGCTTCGCCTCACCGCCGACGGCCGGCGCGAGGCGCTGCGCGTGATTCGCATCCACCGCCTGTGGGAGCGGTATCTCGCCGACGAAACCGGGCTCGACGCCCGCGAGTGGCACGCCCACGCCGAACGCCGCGAGCATGGCACCAGCGAGCAGCAGGCCGCCGCGCTCGCCGCCACGCTCGGCCACCCGCGCTACGACCCGCACGGCGATCCGATTCCGATGCCGAGCGGCGAGCTGCCGCCGCACCAGGGCGTGCCGCTCACGCAGCTCCAACCCGATCAGGTCGCCGAGATCGTCCACCTCGAGGACGAACCCGACGCGGTGTTCGCGCAGATCGTCGCCGCCGGGCTCACGCCGGGCATGCGCGTGCGCCTCATCGAGCGGTCGCCCAAGCGCCTGCGCTTCGAAGCCGACGCCGAGGAAGTGGTGCTGGCGCCGGTCGTCGCCGCGAACGTCACCGTGCTGCCGGTGGAGCAGCCGGCGGCCCCGCTGGCGGTCACGACGCGGCTGTCGGCGATCGCGCCGGGCGAGAGCGCCGAGGTCGTCGCGCTGGCGGCGAGCTGCCGCGGCGCGCAGCGGCGGCGCCTGCTCGACTTGGGCGTGGTGCCAGGCACGCGCGTCACCAACGAACTGGGCGCGCCGTCGGGCGATCCCGTCGCCTATCGCATCCGCGGCGCGCTGATCGCGCTGCGCCGCGACCAGGCGCATCACATCCTGGTGCACCGCCTCGGCGAGGCGTCCCTATGAGCCACCCGTCACCCGAGGCCTGTGCTGCCTGCCCGGCCCATCACCTCGCGAACCTGCAGCGGCTCGGCGTGGACATGGCCGGGCACGACTACGTGGTGGCACTGGCCGGCAACCCGAACACCGGCAAGAGCACGGTCTTCAACGCCCTCACCGGCCTGCGCCAGCACACCGGCAACTGGCCGGGCAAGACGGTGACGCGGGCCGAGGGCGGCTTCGCCACCGGCGGCCACCGCTACAAGCTCGTCGATCTGCCCGGCACCTACTCCCTGCTCTCGGCCAGCCTCGACGAGGAGGTGGCGCGCGACTTCCTGCTGTTCGGGCAGCCCGACGTCACGGTGATCGTCGTCGACGCGACGACCCTCGAGCGCAACCTCAACCTCGTGCTGCAGGTGCTCGAGATCACCAACCGCGCCGTGGTGTGCCTCAACCTGATGGACGAGGCGAGGCGCCGCGGCCTGGAAGTGGACGCGCGGCGGCTGGCTCGCGACTTGGGCGTGCGCGTAGTGGCGACGGCTGCCCGCCAGGGCGAGGGCCTGCCCGAGCTGATGCAGGCCATCAGCGAGGTGGCCAACGGGGCCGCCGCGGCCACGCCGTATCGCGTCGGCGAGCGGACGCCGGCGCTGCAGCGCGCCGTCGCGCGGGTCGGCGAGGCCGTGCTCGGCCTCTACCCGCACCTGCCGAACTCGGCGTGGGTGGCCCTTCGACTGCTCGACGGCGACGAGCGCATCCAGACGGCGCTGCGCTCGGGCGAACTCGGCGAACTGCACCAGGCGCCGGCGCCGGGCGAGGCGGCCGTCGCCGCGCCGCCGCCGCCCGACCCCGCGGCCGCCGACGCCGCGATCGCCCTCGCCTCGCAACTGCGCTGGCAGGTCGGCGCCGAGTTCCACCAGTCGCTGATGGAGGCGCTCTACACCGAAGCGGCGCGCATCGCCGACCGCGCCGTGACCCGCGCGGACGGGCCACGGCGGTTCGACCTCGACCGCGCCATCGACCGCCTGGTGACCAGCCGGCTGTGGGGCGTGCCGTTGATGATCGCGCTCCTCACCGTCGTGTTCTGGCTGACCATCGCCGGCGCCAACGTGCCGTCGGGCATGCTCGCGTCGGTGCTGATCGACTGGGCGCATCCGCTACTGAAGGGCGCGGCCCTGTCGGTGCTGCCGTGGTGGCTGGCCGGCCTGCTCGTCGACGGCATGTACCTCGCCACGGCCTGGGTGGTGAGCGTGATGCTGCCGCCGATGGCGATCTTCTTCCCGATGTTCACGCTGCTCGAGGACTTCGGCTACCTGCCGCGGGTGGCGTTCAACCTCGATCGCACCTTCCGCCGCGTCGGCGCCCACGGCAAGCAGGCGCTGACGATGGCGATGGGCTGGGGCTGCAACGCCGCCGGGGTGGTGGCGGCGCGCATCATCGAGAGCCCGCGCGA
>CAYUAX010000068.1:0-22102 GCA_964442845.1 uncultured Bifidobacteriaceae bacterium
GCGGGTCGCGCATGCTGTCGATGTGGCTGACCTGCCCGGCGAGGTTGAAGATCACCTCCTGGCCGCGCACCAGCCAGTTCATCGTGCTGGCCTGGCGGATGTCGGCGACGTTGACGCGCAGGCGGTCCTTCACCGGCTCGATGCTGGCGAAGTTGCCGCCGGCGTCGGGGATGAGCGAGTCGACCAGCAGGACGTCGGCGCCGAGCTCGACCAGGCGGATGGCCAGGTTGCTGCCTATGAAGCCGAGGCCGCCGGTGATCATCACGCGGCAGCCGCGATAGAAGTCGCCGGTCACGGCCGCGTCCGCTCCGCGCCGCCGCGCTCGGGCAACGCGCCCAGGTGCTCGCGGCGCACCACCAGCGCCCACCACAGCTTCAGCACGTCGACCCCGGTGCGGGCGATGCGCGGGAAGTTGAAGAACTGCGACTTGCCGTGGGCGCGGTGGTAGTGGTGCACCGGCACCTCGGCCACCCGGAAGCCGGCGTCCTTGAACTTCTTCATCATCTCCAGGCAGATGACGCCGCTGTTCTTCTCGAGCCGGACGACGTCGAACATCCGCCGCCGCATCAGCCGGAAGTCGCAGTCGACGTCGCGCACCCTGAGGCCGAACAGCAGCTTGACGGTGTGGTGGTAGAGACGGCCGATGACGATGCGGTGCAGCGGGTCGGAGCGGCTGATCTTCCAGCCGTTCACCCAGTCGACGTCGGCGCGCATGGCCGGCCACAACAGCGCCAGTTCGGCCGGGTCGTACTGGGCGTCGCCGTCGGTGTAGAAGACCAGGTCCTTGGTGGCGGCGGCGAACCCCGAGCGCAGCGCGCCGCCGTAGCCGCGGTTGACCGCGTGATGGACGACGCGGAAGTGATCCGGGTAGACGCGGGCCAACTCGTCGAGGATGTCACCGGTCGAATCGCGGCTGCCGTCGTTGACGACGATCACCTCGTAGTCGTCGGTGAGCGTCGCGGCGACGTGCAGCGCGCGAATCACCAGACTGGCGATCGTCCCGCTGTCGTTGTAGGCGGGAAAGAACACGCTCAGGCTGGGAGCAGCGGCGGGCGGCGCGGCGGTGGTCACGTCGTCGGGGGATTGTAGCGCGGCGTCTCCGCGCGCCGGCGGCCGAACAGCCGCCGCAGCGCCATCCGCCACGGCGTGAAGAACGACTCGCGGATGACGTTGCCGGAGATCTTCGAGGCGCCGACCCGGCGCTCGACGAAGATGATCGGCACCTCGCCGACGGAGCAGCCGGCCTCGAGCGCCAGGAACAGCGTCTCGACCTGGAACGAGTAGCCGTCCGAGACGATGTGGTCGAGCGGCAGTCGCCCGATCGCGGCGCGGCTCCAGCAGCGGAAGCCGGCGGTGCAGTCGCGCACCTGCATGCCGGTGATGGTGCGGACGTACCAGTTGGCGAAGGTGCTGAGAATCAGCCGGCGCAGCGGCCAGTTGACGACGCTGACGCCCTGCAGGTAACGCGAGCCGATGACGATGTCGTGCTGCGCGGCGGCGGCGACCATGTCGGGCACGTACTGCGGGTCGTGCGACAGGTCGGCGTCCAGCTTGAACACCAGCTGCGCGTCGGTGGCCAGCGCGGCGCGCATGCCGTCGAGATACGAACGGCCGAGGCCGCGCCGGCCGGTGCGGTGCAGCACGCTCAGCCGGCCGCCGCTGGCGACGGCGAGCTGGTCGGCGATCTGCCCGGTGCCGTCGGGCGAGCCGTCGTCGATCACCAGCACCTTCAGGTCGGCGTAGGCGAGGAGGCGTTCGGCGATGACCGGCAGGTTGTCGCACTCGTTGTAGGTCGGCAGCAGGATCAGGACGCCGGGCAGCGCCGGCAGACGGCGATCAGCCATGCGCCACCAGCCGCTCGATGACCGTGTCCCAGGTGATTGCCGCGGCGCGCTCGCGGCCCGCCGCGCCGAGTTCGGCGGCCTCGCCGCGGCGCTCGTGCAGACGGCGGACGGCGGCGCCGATCGCCGCCGGCTCCGGGGCGACGACGGCGCCGTTGACGCCGTCCTCGACGAACTCGAGGGTGCCGCCCGAGTCGGTCGCGGTGACCACCGGCTTGGCGGCCAGGAACCCTTCGAGCGTGACCAGGCCGTAGTCCTCGTCGAAGGGCACGTAGACCACGGCCAGCGCGCCGCGGTACAGCTCGAGCAGCGCGGCGTCGCCGACCGCGCCGAGGAAGCGGACGCGATGCGCGACGCCGGCCTCTTCGGCGGCACGTTCGACCAGCGCCCGCTGGCTGCCCTCGCCGACCACTGCCAGCGACAGGCCCTCGGGCCACGCCGCCACCGCGCGCACCGTGAGGTCGACGCGCTTGTTCTGCTCGAGCCGGGCCACCGAAAGCACGTAGTCGCCGTACGGGCCGGGCGTCAGCCGCGGCGCCAGCAGCGGCGGATGGTACAGCGGCGTCGACGACAGGCCGTTGTACTTCGCCAGCCGCGCCGTCACCGTCCGCGAGATGGTGTAGCGGCCGGCGCACTCGGCCAGGGCGCGCTCGTCGATGGCCATCAGCCGGTCGCGCAGCGCGACGTCGAGCTCCTCGTGGCCGAAGTCGGAGTACGGCGTCGCCGCCAGCTCGTAGGCGGCGCGGTGCTGGTGCACCAGCCAGCAGACCTTGCGCGGATGGCGCGCGAGGTAGGTCGGGAACTTGGTGGCGATCACCAGATCGATCGGCCGGCCGTTGCTCTCGGACAGGTCGAGCAGGCCCCAGGCGGCGGCGTGGGGCAGGATCTCGGCCTTCGGATACCACTTGAACGGCACCGACACCCGGTCGGTGTCGAAGCCGCGGGCCCGCAGCTCGTCGACCAGCTGCCGGACCAGCAGCTCGGCGCCGCCGCGCACGAGCGGCACCTGGGTCTCGCAGACGAGCACGGTGCGGACGGCCATCGCGGGGTCTAGGTGGCGTGGCGGAAGTTGATGATGTCGCCGTCCTGAACGACGTACTCCTTGCCCTCGAGCCGGACTTCGCCGGCGTCCCGGCAGGCGGCCATCGACCCGCGCGTCACCAGCGCATCGTAGCCGACCACTTCGGCGCGGATGAAGCCCCGCTGGATGTCGCTGTGGATCTCGCCGGCGGCGAGCTGGGCCGGCGTGCCGCGCGGGATCGACCAGGCCCGGCACTCGTCTTCGCCGACGGTGAAGAACGACATGTAGCCGAGCAGGTCGTAGCTGGCGCGGATGACGCGGTCGAGGCCCGACTCGGCGAGGCCGAGATCGGCGAGGAACGCGGCGGCGTCGGCGGCCTCGAGCTGGGCGATCTCGAGTTCGATCTTGGCGCAGACCGGCACGGCGCGGGTGGCGGCGCGTGACAGGAAGCCGGTGAGGCCGGCGGCCGCCGCGGCGGCGGTGACGTCGCCGGCGTGGGCGATGTCGGCTTCGTCGAGGTTGATGACGAGCAGCAGCGGCTTCGCCGACAGGAACTGGAAGCCGCGCAGGCGCTTGAGATCGTCGCCGGCCAGGCCGAGCGCGCGCAGCGGCTGGCCGTCGGCGAGCGCGGCGGCGGCGCGGACCAGCACGTCGCGTTCCTTTTCGAGCTCGGCGGTCTTCGATTTCTTGAGGTCCTTCTCCAGCCGCTCCATCCGCCGCTCGACGACGCCGAGGTCGGCGAGGATGAGCTCGTCTTCCATGGCCTGGGCGTCGCGGGCCGGGTCGATGGTGAGCGACGGGTGCACCACCGCCTCGTCGCGGAACGCCCGCACCACGTGGACCAGGGCGTCGGCGTTCTTGTAACCGGCGACGTCGACCAGCGCGGTGGCGCCGCCGCGGGACGCGGCGTCGGTGAACTCGATGGTCGCCGGCACCCGCTTGCGCGGGTTGAACATCGCCGTCAGCCGGTCGAGCCGCCCGTCGGGCACCTTGGAGATGCCGACGACGGTGTCGCCCTTGCCGCTCCGCCCGCCCTCCTTGGCGCTCGTCATGAGCTGGAAGAGCGTGGATTTACCAGTGGATGGGAGGCCAATCAGGGCGGCGTGCAGCATGCGGGACGGGACCTCTGAACGAAACCGCCCATCGTAGCACGGCGGTCGGCGAGCGAAAATTCGGCAAACCGACTTGTGGTGTGACGGGAGAACAGCGGGCGAAAGTAATACGTAAGTTCTCTATCGACGACAACTTAGGCGAAGTTCGCCGTTGACACGTCGCGACGCCTCTTCTACCATCCCGGTGGTCTTATCTGGAGTGGAGTGGAGTAAAAGTGCTTCGCGGGAACTCGCCGGCGAAAATCGACGACAAAGGCCGGCTCAAGGTCCCCACCGCCTTCAAAGCCGCGATTCAAGACGAGCACGGCCGAGAAGTCTTCGTCACCAGCCTCACCGGCGATTCGGTACGGATCTATCCGATGCCGGTGTGGCTCGAAATTGAGCGGAAGCTGGCGCAGGCCCCCTCCATCCACCCGGCCCGGCTCAAGTTCCTCGATCGCGTCAACTTCTACGGCCAGGTGGCGGAGCTCGATCCGCAGGGGCGGGTCCTGATCCAGCCGCGGTTGCGGGAGTCGGCGCTGATGACCGGCGAGGTCGACGTGCTCGGCAAGTACGACTTCCTCGAGGTCTGGAACCACGATCGGTTCCTCGACAAGCTCCTGCGCGAGCCGTTCTCCGACGACGACGCGCGGGCCCTGGCCGAGTTCGGCATCTAGTTCGGTCGCCGCTTCTCCACGGACGTCCACGTGTCCCAGCACCTGCCGGTGATGGTCGATGAAGCCATGCGGTTCCTGGAGCCGCGGCGCGGTGGCACGTACGTGGACTGTACCGTCGGGCTCGGCGGCCACACGCGGGCGCTGTTCGAGGGCGGCGCCGACCGGGTGATCGGCATCGACCGCGATCCGCAGGCGCTGGCCTTCACCGCCGAGGCCCTGGCCGCGTGGGGCGAGCGGCTGCGGCTGGTGCACGCCGACTACCGCGACCTCGACGCCGTGCTCGACGCGCAGGGCGTCGCGGTCAGCGCCGGCACGCTCGCCGACCTCGGCGTGTCGTCGCTGCAGCTCGACGCCGCCGGCCGCGGCCTCAGCTTCCGCCGCGACGAACCGCTCGACATGCGGATGGACCAGTCGCGCGGCGAGACCGCGGCGGCGCGGCTGGCGACCGTCGACGAACGGGCGCTGGCCGACGTGATCTTCCAGTTCGGCGAGGAACGGCGCTCCCGGCGCATCGCCCGTGCGATCGTCGCGGCCCGCGAGCGCGGCCCGATCGAGACCACCGGCCAGCTGGCGGCGATCGTCCGCCGGGCCGCCGGCGGCGCCGGCTGGCAGCGCATCGACCCGGCGACGCGGACCTTCCAGGCACTGCGCATCTGGGTCAACGCCGAACTGGATCGGCTCGACGACTTCCTGCGCCGCGCCGCGGCGCGGCTCGCCGCCGGGGCCCGGCTGGTGGTGATCAGCTTTCACTCGCTCGAGGACCGCATCGTGAAGCACACGCTGCGCGCCCTCGACAAGGGCGACGGGCTGGTGCGGGTGCTGACTGGCAAGCCGGTCGTGCCCGGCGACGACGAGATCGAGCGGAATCCGCGCGCGCGCAGCGCCAAGCTGCGCGCCGCCGAGCGGCTGGCGTAGGGCACGGGGACAAGGGGGCGCCATGGAGCACGCAGAGACCTTCGAGTACGCGATCCGCAAAGACGTGCGCAACAACCCGATCGTCCGCGAGGTCGACGAGCGCCGGCAGCGCGAGCTGTGGAGCTCGCTCGGCGTCGGCGTGGTGCTGGTGCTGGTGGTGATGTTCAGCGCCTGGCAGCACTTCGAGCTGATCCGCCACGGCTACCAGCTCGACGAGATGCAGAAGCAGCGCGCCGCCGAGGAAGAGGTGCGCCAGCACCTGCGCCTCGAGATGGAGTCGCTGCGCGCCCCGCAGCGAATCGAGAAGGTGGCCACCGAGCAGCTCGGCATGGTGGCGCCGACCAGCGACGACGCCGTCGTGCTGGAGCGCGTGCTGCCCGCCGAGACCCCCTCGCGGTCGGTGGTCGCGGCGCGGTAGCGCGGCGAGGAACCCGTCGTCATGGCCGACCCGACCCCGCCTCCCTGGCGCGACGTCCTCCGCCGCCGCGTCGTCGTGGCCGGGGTGTGCCTGCTGGCGTGGACGGCGGCCATCGAAGCCCGCCTGGTGTTCCTGCAGGTGGTCCGCCACGCCGACCTGTCGGCGCGGGCCGTGCGCCAGCAGCAGCGGGTGGTGACGGCGCCGGCCCGCCGCGGCGAGATCCGCGACCGCCACGGCCGCCTGCTCGCCTTCAGCGTCGACGTCGACAGCGTCTACGCCGTGCCCGCCGACATCGCCGATGCCGAGCGGACGGCGCGGGCGCTGTGCGCCGCGCTCGACGACTGCGATGCCGGCAAACGCAAGGCCCTGACCGAGCGCCTGTCGTCGTCGCGGGCGTTCGCGTATGTCGAGCGGTTCGTGGCGCCGCGGGTCGCCGAGCGAATCGCCGCGCTCGACCTCGAGGGCGTCGGCCTGATGAAAGAGAGCCGGCGCTACTACCCGAAGAAGGAGCTGGCGGCGCAGCTGCTCGGCTACGTCGGCGTCGACAACGTCGGCCTCGGCGGGCTGGAAGCGGCCTACGACGCCGTGGTGCGCGGCCGCGACGGCAAGGTGCTGGTGCAGACCGACGCCCGGCGGCGCGGCTTCAGCAGCGTCGAGCGCTCGCCGACCGCCGGTGGGACGCTGGAGCTGACCATCGACGAGCAGCTGCAGCACATCGTCGAGCGGGAACTGCAGGCCGGCGTCGCCGAGCATCGCGCCGAGGGCGGCACGGCCATCGTCATGGACCCGCAGTCCGGCGAGATCCTGGCGATGGCCACCTACCCGACGTTCAACCCGAACACCTTCCGCGCCGCGGCCGACGCCGTCCGCAAGAACCGCGCGGTCACCGACCTCTACGAGCCGGGCTCGACCTTCAAGATCGTCACCGCCTCGGCGGCGATCCAGGAGGGCGTGGTGTCGCCCGCCGACCCGATCGACGTCAGCGCCGGGATGATCAAGTTCGCCGGCCGGCCGCCGATCGAGGACGTCGCCCGCTACAAGGTGCTGTCGTTCGCCGAGGTGATTGCCAAGTCGAGCAATGTCGGCGCCATCAAGGTCGGCCTCAAGCTCGGCCCCGAACGGCTCGGCGTCTACGTCAAGCGCTTCGGCTTCGGCCGTGTCACCTCGCCCGACTTCCCCGGCGAGAGCCCGGGCATCGTCTGGGATCCGGGCCGCCTCAACGACAGCGCGCTGGCCTCGATCTCGATGGGCTACCAGGTCGGCGTCACGCCGCTGCAGATGGTGACGGCGGCCAGCGCCGTCGCCAACGGCGGCCGGCTGCTGCAGCCGCGCGTGGTCCGCGCCGTGGTCAAGGACGGCGTCCGCACTCCGGTCGTGCCCGCCGAGGTCGGCACGCCGATCACCGCCCGCACCGCCGCCGAGCTGACGTCGATCATGGAGGACGTCGTCGATCACGGCACCGGCACCCAGGCCCGCGTCGACGGCTTCACCGTCGCCGGCAAGTCGGGCACGGCCGGCAAGATCGTCGCCGGCCGCTACTCGAAGACCGAGTACAACGTGTCGTTCGTCGGCTTCGCGCCGTCGCGGGCGCCGGTGTTGACGGCGATCGTGGTGATCGACACGCCGCGCGCCGGCAAGTACTTCGGCGGCAGCGTCGCCGCGCCGATCTTCAAACGCATCGTCGATGCGTCACTGCGCCATCTCGGCGTGGCGCCGACCGTGTTCCCGGCGCCGCCCGTGCTGGTGACCCGCGACCAGCCGTCGACGGCCGCGGTTCAGCCGACGGTCATCCCCGTCGCCGTCGCCGACGACTCGCACAGCATGCCCGACCTGCGCGGCCTGAGCGCGCGCGAGGCGCTGCGCCGCCTGGCCAGCCGCCGGGTCGCCGCCCGCATGCAGGGCGCCGGCCTGGTCGTCGCCCAGTCGCCGGCGCCGGGCACGCCGCTCGACGCCGCGACGACGTGCCTGCTGGTCCTCGACCGCAGCCCGCGCCGCCTGGCGCAGGCGATGCTCGCGGAGGTGCCGTGACGGTCGAGACCGCCGCCAGCGCGCTCGGCGATCTGGTCGTGGCCACGGGCGGCGCCGCCGCGACGGCGCCGCCAATCACCGCGGTCGCCTACGACTCCCGCCAGGTGCATCCGGGCGCGGCGTTCGTCGCCATGCGCGGCGAGAAGGCCGACGGCTACGACTTCGTGCCGCAGGCGATAGCCGCCGGCGCCGCGCTGATCGTCGCCGAGCAGCCGGCGATCGCCGCCGGTGACGTGCCGTGGATCCAGGTGCGCGACGGCCGGCTGGCGCTGGCCCGGCTCGGCGCCGAGGTGGCCGGCCATCCCAGCCGCGAGATCCCGGTGATCGGCGTCACCGGCACCAACGGCAAGACCACCACGACCTACCTGCTCGCCGCGGTGCTCGACGCCGCCGGGCGCTCGGCCGGGGTCATGGGCACGGTGCACTACAAGATCGGCGACACCACCCGCGAAGCCGCCCGCACCACGCCCGAGGCCTCGGACGTGCAGCTGATGCTGCGCGAGATGGTCACGGCCGGCAATCGATCGTGCGTGATGGAGGTGTCGTCGCATGCGCTGGCGCTCAAGCGCGTCGACGGGCTGCGCTTCGCCGCCGCGGTCTTCACCAACCTGACCCGCGACCACCTCGATTTCCACGCCGACATGGAGACCTACTTCGCGGCCAAGCGGCGGCTGTTCGAGATGCTGCCCGACGACGCGCCCGGCGTCATCAACGCCGACGACGCCCGCGCTGCGGCGCTCGCCGCCATCTGCACGCGCCCGGTCACCTACGGCATCCAGAAGCCCGCCGACGTCCGCCCCGAGCGCCTGGCGATGGACCTCGCCGGCGTCCGCTTCGACGCGGTGACCCCGGTCGGCGCGGTGACGGTGCGCTCGTCCCTGGTCGGTCGGCCCAACGTCTACAACCTGCTGGCGGCCACCGCCGCGGCCGTCGCCATCGGCCTGCCGCTGCCGGCGATCGCCAGCGGGCTCGCCGACCTGCCCGGAGTGCCGGGCCGCTTCGAGGTCGTGTCGGCGCCCGGCGACGCGGTGACGGTCGTCGTCGACTACGCCCACACCGACGACGCGCTGCGCAACCTGCTCGAGACGGCGCGCCCGCTCACCGCCGGCCGGCTGATCACCGTGTTCGGCTGCGGCGGCGACCGCGACCGCACCAAGCGGCCGCTCATGGGCATGGTCGCGGCGCGTCTGAGCGATGTCGTGGTCATCACCTCCGACAACCCGCGCAGCGAGGATCCGCTGGCCATCATCGAGGAGATCAAGCGCGGCATCCCGGCCGGCGAGGCCGCCGCCGGCGGCCGTGTGCCCGACGTCACCGCCATCGCCGACCGTGCCGAGGCCATCGAGCGGGCGGTGGTGCGGGCCCGCCCCGGAGACGTGGTGCTGGTGGCCGGCAAGGGCCACGAGAAGACGCAGCACATCGGCGGCCGCGTGCTGCCGTTCGACGACGCCGCGGTGTCGCGGGCGGCACTGGCGCGGCGCACGCAGGGAAGGGTGCACTGATGCAGCTGCAGCAGGGCACCTACTCGGCCGCCGACCTCACCCGGGCGATCGCCGGCCGCCAGCTGGCGGGGGCGGCCGATCGCCGCCTTGGCGCCGTGGCCATCGACTCGCGGCAACTGGCCGCGGGCGAGCTGTTCTTCGCCATCCGCGCCGCCCGTGACGGACACGACTTCGTGCCGGCGGCGCTGGCCCGCGGCGCCGCCGGGGTGGTCGTCGAGCGGCCGATCACGCTGCCGGCCGGCGCCGGCGACGCGGTGGTCGTCGAGGTCGCCGACACGCTGCGCGCCTTGCAGGATCTCGCCCGGGCAGTGCGCCAGGCATCGGCGGCGCGCGTCGTCGCCATCACCGGCAGTGCCGGCAAGACCACCACCAAGGACGCCATCGCCGCCGTCCTCGGCGCCCGCTACCGCGTCGTCAAGAACCGCGGGAATCTCAACAACCACCTCGGCCTGCCGATCTCGCTCGTCGAGCTGCGCACCGCGCCCGACGTCGCGGTGATGGAGCTCGGCATGAACCACGCCGGCGAGATCCGCGTGCTGGTGGACATCGCCCGCCCCGACGTCCGGGTGTGGACCAACGTCGGCGACGCGCACATCGGCTACTTCGGCTCGCGCGAGGCGATCGCCGACGCCAAGGCCGAGATCCTCGAACAGGCCGGTCCCGACACGCTGCTGGTCGGCAACGCCGACGACCCGCTGGTGATGGCGCGGGCCCGCGGCTTCGCCGGCCGCGTGACGACCTTCGGCCTGGCGGACGACGCTACGGTGCGCGCCGTGGCCGTCGAGGATCGCGGCGTCGCCGGAACCCACGCCGATGTGACGACGCCGGCGGGATCCTTCCACCTCGCCCTGGCGCTGCCGGGGCGCGGACACCTGCTGAACGCGCTGGCGGCGACCGCGGTCGGCGTCGAACTCGGCGTGCCGCTGGCCGACATCGCCGATCGCCTCGCCGGGCTGACCGCCGCGGCGCATCGCGGCGTGGTCCTGACCACTCCCGGCGGCGCCACGGTGATCGACGACTCGTACAACTCGAGCCCCAGCGCCCTCCAGCGCTCGCTCGAGGTGCTGGCGGCGAGCCGCCCGACCGGACGCCGCGTCGCCGTGCTCGGCGAGATGCTCGAACTCGGCGCGTCGAGCGTGGCGCTTCACGACGAGTGCGGGCGGGTCGCCGCTGCCGCCGGTGTGGAAGTGCTCATCGCCGTCGGCGCCGCCCCGGCGGCGCAGCTGGCGGCCGCCGCTGTCGACGCCGGCCTGCCGGCCGCCGCCGTCCATCACGTCGCGACCAGCGCCGCCGCCGCCGACCTGGCCGCCGCGCTCGTCGGCGCGGGGGACCTGGTGCTCGTCAAGGGCTCGCGCGGCATCGGCACCGACGCCGTCGTCGCCCGTCTCGTCGGCGGAGGAGCGTGATGCTGTATCACCTCCTCTATTCGTTCGCGCCGCAGGTCGGGGTCCTGAACGTGACCCGCTACATCACGTTCCGCACCGCCGCGGCCAGCGTCACCGCGCTGCTCATCAGCCTGGCGTTCGGGCCCTGGCTGATCCGGAAACTGCGTGCCTTCCAGATCGGCCAGGTGATCCGCCAGGAGGGCCCGCAGTCGCACCGCGCCAAGGCCGGCACGCCGACGATGGGCGGCCTGCTGATCCTCGCGGCGGCGCTGGCGCCGACGCTGCTCTGGGCCGACCTGACCAACCAGTACATCTGGCTGGCCGTGCTGGCGACGGCGGCGTTCGGGGCGATCGGCCTGCTCGACGACTACCTCAAGATCACCCGCCGCTCGTCGGGCGGGCTCGCGGCGCGCTACAAGATGGGCCTGCAGCTGCTGGTCGCCTTCGTGGTCGGCCTGGCGCTGATGTGGCTGGCGTCGCAGAACCTCTACAACACCCGGCTCATCTTCCCGTTCTTCAAGCAGCTCATCCCCGACCTCGGCTGGGCCTACGTGCCGCTGGCGATGCTGGTGCTGGTCGGTGCCAGCAACGCCGTCAACCTCACCGACGGGCTCGACGGCCTGGCCATCAGCACCTTCGCGGTGGCGGCGGCGTGCTTCACCGCGCTGGCCTACGTCACCGGCCACGCGGTGTTCGCCGACTATCTGCTGCTCGTGCGCTTTCCGCCGGCCGCCGAGTTGACGGTGTTCTGCGGCGCGCTGGTCGGCGCCAGCCTCGGCTTCCTCTGGTACAACTGCTATCCCGCCGAGATCTTCATGGGCGACGTCGGCTCGCTGGGGCTCGGCGGCGCGCTCGGCACGGTGGCGATCCTCATCAAGCAGGAACTGCTGCTGGTGATCGTCGGCGGCGTGTTCGTGGCCGAGGCCCTCTCGGTCATCATCCAGGTCGGGTCGTTCAAGCTCACCGGGCAGCGCGTGTTCCGCATGGCGCCGCTGCACCACCACTTCGAACTGGTCGGCTGGAGCGAGCCGAAAGTGATCACGCGGTTCCTGATCGCGGCGATCCTCTGTGCGCTCTTCAGCCTCACCACCCTGAAACTGCGATGACCGCCGCCCAGCCTCCGTCGGGACCGGGCCGGCCGGTGTTCAGCGTCGCCGGCCGGCGCGCGCTCGTCGTCGGCGCGGCGCGCAGCGGGCTGGCCGCGGCCGAGCTGCTGGCGTCGCGGGGCGCCGCGGTGACGCTCACGGATCGGGCGGCGACGGTGCCCGGCGAGGAACGGCTCCGCGCTCTCGGGGTGGCCCTCGATCTGGGCCGCCACGACGCTGCGGCGTTCACCGCCGCCGACCTGGTCGTCACGAGTCCGGGCGTGCCGCCCGAACTGGCCGAACTCGAGGCCGCCCGCGCCGCCGGCGTCGAGGTGATCGGCGAGCTGGAGCTGGCGTGGCGCTGGGTGCAGGGCCGGGTCATCGCCATCACCGGCACCAAGGGCAAGTCGACGACCACGACGCTGGTCGGCCGCATGCTCGAGGCGTCGGGCAAGCGCGTGCTCGTCGGCGGCAACATCGGCGTGCCGCTCAGTGCCCACGTCGATCGGTCCACGCCCGACACGCTGCACGTCGTCGAGGCCAGCAGCTTCCAGCTCGAGGCCACCGACACGTTCCACCCGTGGATCGCCGCGCTGCTGAACCTCTCGGCCGATCATCTCGATCGCCATCCCGATCTGGCGGCGTACGCACGGGCCAAGGCGCGGATCTTCGCCAACCAGGGCCCGGACGACTGGGCGGTCGCCGACGCCGGCCAGCCCGAGGCGGTGGCGCTGGCCGCGGCCAGCCGCGCCCGGCAACTGCGCTACTCCTCGACGGCGCCACTGGCCGAGGGCGTGTCGGTGGCCGACGGCGTGATCCGCCTGCGCACCTCGGAGGGCGACGTGCCGCTGGTGCCGCTCGCCGCCATCGAGCTGCACGGCCGCCACATGACCTCGAACGTCGTCGCCGCCAGCGCGATCAGCCACCTGGCCGGGGCGTCGCCGGCGGGCATGGCCCGCGCGCTCGCCGGCTTCACCGGCCTCGAGCACGTGATGGAGCCGGCGGGCGAGGTCGCGGGTGTCCGCTTCGTCAACGACTCGAAGGCCACCAACGTCGAGGCGGCGGCGCGTTCGATCGAGAGCTTCACCGGCGTCGTCGCCATCGTCGGCGGCCGCTACAAGGGCGGCCGCTTCGAGGATCTGACCGGTCCGCTCGCGGCCCACGGCCGCGCCGTGGTCGCTATCGGCGAGGCCCGTCCGCTGGTGCGCGAGGCGCTGGCTGGCACGGTGCCGGTGGAGGAGGCGGCCGACATGGCCGACGCGGTGCGCCGGGCCTTCGCCCTGGCCGCACCCGACGGCGTGGTGCTGCTGGCGCCGGCCTGCTCCAGCTTCGACATGTTCAGCGATTACGCCGCGCGCGGGCGGGCCTTCAAACAGGAGGTGGAAGGACTCAGAACAGGGCTAGGGGCTAGCGGCTAGGACGCGGCGGCTGCGGGCTGGCGGCTAGGAGGGAATGGAACGACGAGGGAAGAGGTGTGAGGCGAGCAGTGAGCAGTCATCAGCCGGGTGGCGGCGATTGGGAGCCGGTCGCTGGGAGCGCAGGCTTCCTCGGTCTGCGAGGCTGGTGTCCCAGTCCCCCGCCTGGCTGATGACTGCTGACCGCTCGCGACACATACGGTCGCGGAGCGGCCGGACGCCCCCTGAGGGGTGCCCGGCAGGATGTTTCGGTCCTTCGGTCCCCGGACTTTAGGGGGTCCCCCGGGCATTCGCCCGAGGGGGGGGAGAGTATGGCGCGGAAGCTCCAGTCTGACAAGTGGCTGTTCCTGGCGACGCTGGCCCTGGTCTGCGTGAGCGTCGTCATGGTGTACAGCGCCTCGGCGGTGGTCGCCCTCGACCGCTACCAGCAGCCCTACTACTTCGTCACCCGCCAAGTGATGTGGGCGCTGACCGGGCTGGCGGTGCTGAGCATCGTCATGCGCATCGACTACCGCACCTACCGCAACGAGCAGGTGGTCTGGGCGGTGCTGGGACTGGTCGGGTTGCTGCTGGTGGCGGTGCTGTTCGCGCGGCCGATCAAGGGCTCGAAGCGCTGGTTCGGCATCGGCGGCTTCGGCATCCAGCCGTCCGAGCTGGCCAAGGTCGCCGCCATCCTGTTCACGGCCCTGGTGCTCGACCGGCGGATGGCGCGCATCAACGAGTTGAAGTACGCCCTGTCGCCGATTGCCATCGTCGTCGGCGGGCTGGCCTGCCTCATCCTGCTCGAGCCCGACTTCGGCACCGCGGCGGCGATGGCGCTGGTCGTCGGCGTGATGGTGATGGCTGCCGGGCTCAACTACCGCTACGTGCTCGGCCTGACGGCGCTGGCCGTGCCGGTCGTCTACCTCGTGATCGTGTCGGCGCCGTACCGTCTGCGCCGCTGGATGGCCTTCTGGTGTCCAGAGTGCGACCCGCTCGGCGACGGCTTCCACCTGATGCAGTCGCTCATCGCCGTCGGCAGCGGCGGCTGGCTGGGCCGCGGCCTGATGGGCGGCGTGCAGAAGCTGTTCTACCTGCCCGAACCCTACAACGACTTCATCTACGCGGTCATCGCCGAGGAGCTGGGACTGCTCGGCGGGACGCTGGTCCTGCTGTGTTTCTGCGTGATCGCCTGGCGCGGGCTGCGCGCCGCGGTCACCGCGCCGGATCGCTTCGGGGCGTTCCTGGCCCTGGGTATCACCACGATGGTGGTGGCGCAGGCGATGCTCAACATCAGCGTCGTGCTCGGCCTGGCGCCGACCAAGGGGATCCCGCTGCCGCTCGTGAGCAGCGGCGGATCGTCGCTGCTGGTGAACCTGGCCAGCATCGGCGTCCTGCTCAACATCTCACAGCATGCGGTGAGCACGGCGGCAGCCGCGGAGCCGGGAGCGGCGTGATTGCGCGTCCTCATCGCGGGCGGCGGCACCGGCGGCCATCTCTATCCGGGGATTGCCGTCGCCGAGGAGCTGGCCCGGCGCGACCCGGCGACGACGGTGAGCTTCGTCGGCACGGCGCGCGGACTGGAGAGCCGGGTGGTGCCGGCGCTCGGGCTGCCGCTCGACCTGATTCGCAGCGCCGGGCTGAAGGGCAAGTCGGCCGGCGCCCTGCTGCGCGGGCTGGCACTGCTGCCGCTGTCGGCGCTCGATGCCTGGCGGGTGCTGTCGCGGCGCCGTCCCGACGTCGTGGTCGGGGTGGGCGGCTACAGCTCGGGGCCGGTGCTGGCGCTGGCGGTGCTGCGCCGTATTCCCACGCTGGTGATGGAGCAGAACACCGCGCCGGGCTTCACCAATCGCGCCCTGGCGCGGTGGGTGTCGGCGGCGGCGGTGAGCTACGACGAGACGCTGCGGCATTTTCCCGGCGTCGGCGTCGTCACGGGCAACCCGGTGCGGCGCGAGTTCCTCGCCGCGGGGGGCGGCGATGACGCGGCGCGGGCCGACGGGAGGGTCGGCGTGCTGATCGTCGGCGGATCGCAGGGCGCGCGGGCGGTGAACGAGGCCATGGCGGCGGCGGCGCCGCGGCTGGCCGGCCACGCCGCCACGCTGGCGATCACCCATCAGACCGGCGAGCGCGATCTCGCCCGGGTGCGCGACGCCTATGCGGCGGCCGGCTGCCCGGCCACCGTCGAGCCGTTCCTGCACGACATGCACGCGCGGATGCGTGCCGCCGACCTGGTCGTGTCGCGCGCCGGCGCGTCGACGCTGGCCGAGCTGACCATCCTCGGCAAGCCGATGGTGCTGGTGCCGCTGCCGACGGCGGCCGACGACCACCAGCGCAAGAACGCGCTGGCCCTGGCGGCGGCCGGCGCCGCCGAGGTGATCGAGGAACGCGAGTTGAGCGGCGAGCGGATGGCGGCGACGGTGACGGCGCTGGCCGGCGACGCCGTCCGGCGGCAGGACATGGCGCGAGCGGCGCTGGCGCTGGGCCGTCCCGACGCGGCGGCGCGGGTCGCCGATCGAATCGCCGCGCTGGCAGGAGCGCGGTGACGTGCTCGGACGGACGCGGCACGTGCATTTCGTGGGGGTGGGTGGCATCGGCATGAGCGGCATCGCCGAACTGCTGGCGAACCTGGGCTACACGGTCTCGGGGTCGGACCAGAAGCGATCGGAGCAGACCGACCGCCTGGCGGCGCTGGGCGTGTCGGTGCAGCAGGGCCATGCCGCCGCCCACGTCCACGGCGCCGACGTCGTCGTCGTGTCGTCGGCGGTGCGCGCCGACAACCCCGAGGTGGTCGAGGCGCGCGGCCGCGGCATCCCGGTGATCCCGCGCGCCGAGATGCTCGCCGAGCTGATGCGGCTGCGCTCGGGCATCGCCGTCGCCGGCGCCCACGGCAAGACCTCGACGACCTCGATGATCGCCCTGGCCCTCGAACGCGCCGGCCTCGACCCGACCGCCGTCATCGGCGGCCGGCTGCGCGCCTTCGGCAGCAACGCCCGGCTCGGCAAGGGCGAGTACATGGTGGTCGAAGCCGACGAGAGCGATCGGTCGTTCCTCAAGCTGTCGCCGACCGTCGCCGTCGTCACCAACGTCGACCGCGAGCACATGGAAGCCTACGGCGGCTTCGACGACCTGCAGCAGGCATTCGTCGAGTTCGCCAACAAGGTGCCGTTCTACGGCGCGGTGATCGCCTGCGCCGACGACGCCGAGCTGGCCCGCCTGCTGCCGCGCCTGACCCGGCGGGTGATCACCTACGGCATCGACGCCCCGGACGCCGACCTCGGCGCGACGGACGTCACCTTGGCCGGCTTCGGCAGCACCGCTACCGTCGTCCGCCGCACCGTCGCCGGCGGCGGCGCGCCGCCGGTCGAGACGCTGGGTCCACTGCGTCTGCAGGTGCCGGGCCGCCACTCGGTGCTGAACGCCCTGGCCGCGGTCGGCGTCGGCCTCGAACTGGGCGTGCCGTTCGCGGTCCTGGCCGAGGCGCTGGCCGGCTTCCAGGGCGCCGAACGCCGCTTCGAGCGCCGCGGCGTCGTCCATGGCATCACCGTGGTGGACGACTACGGCCACCACCCGACGGAGATCGCGGCGGTGATCGCCGCGGCCCGCGCCGCCGATCCGCGGCGCGTCGTGGTGGCGTTCCAGCCGCACCGCTACACCCGCACCGCCCAGCTGCTGCCCGAGTTCGCGGCGGTGCTGGCGGCCGCCGACGAGGTGGTGCTCACCGACATCTACGGCGCCGGCGAGGCGCCGATCCCGGGCGTGGACGTCACCGCCCTGGCCGCCGCGGTCGATCGCCGCCGGCCGCGCCCGGCCGTCGTCGTGCGCACCCTCGACGAGCTGGCCCCGGCCGTGGCGGCGCTGGCCGCGCCAGGCGATCTGGTCATCACCCTCGGCGCCGGCTCGATCGGCGGCGTCGCCGCGCGCATCGTCGCCGAACTGGAACGGCGTCACGGCACGGAGGCGGCGTCATGACGCCCGGCCTGCCGTCGCCGTCGGACAAGCGGTTCCGCCGCGCCCAGGTCAAGCCGGCCGGACGCAAGGGCGGCGGGCTGCGCCGGGCGGCGCTGGCGATCCGCGTCGGCGTGCTGGGCGTGCTGGTGGCGCTCGGGGCGTGGCGGTTCGTCACGCTCGTCACCGAGTCGCCGGCGCTGCGCGTCGCTACCGTGTCGGTGCACGGCACCAATCGCCTCTCGCGCGGCGAGGTGCTGGCGCTGGTCGCCGATCAGCGCGGCCGCAACATCCTGGCCGTGGATCTGGAGTCGGTCCGGGCCCGGCTGCTGAGTTCGGCGTGGGTCGAGTCGGCGGTCGTCCGCCGGGTGCTGCCGAGCACGCTCGACGTCGTCGTCCGCGAGCGCGTGCCGATGGGCATCGCCCGGCTCGGCCGCGACCTCTACCTGGTCGATCAGCACGGCGTGGTCATCGACGAGTACGGCCCGGCCTACGCCGACCTCGACCTGCCGGTAATCGACGGCCTGGCCTCGCCGCCGCAGGAGGGCGCGCCGCTGGTCGACGAGCGGCGCACCGCCCTGGTGGCGCGGCTGCTCGGCGACGTCGCCGGCCATGCCCGGCTGGCCTCACGGGTGTCGCAAATCGACGTCCGCGACGCCCACGACGCCGTGGTGCTGCTCGACGGCGACACCGTGATGCTGCGCCTCGGCGACCGCGACTTCGCCGCCCGGCTGCAGGGCTATCTCGACGTCTCGGCGGCGCTCAAGGAGCGCGTCGCGGCGATCGACAGCGTCGATCTGCGCTTCGGTGAACGGATGTACGTGCGGCCGCTGGCCGGCGACGGCGGCGGCCCCGAGCCCGCCTCGCGTGAGGTGAGTGGACGGACGGGAGGGCAGTAGTGGCACAGCACGAGCGATACATCGTCGGCCTCGACATCGGCACGGCCAAGGTCTGCACCGTCGTCGGCGAGGTGGTGGACGGCGGCGGGCTCGACATCATCGGCATCGGCCTGGCCGAGTCGAAGGGCCTCAAGCGCGGCGTCGTCATCAACCTCGAGGCAGCGGTCGACTCGATCAAGAAGTCGGTCGAGGAAGCCGAGCTGATGGCCGGCGTCGAGATCGGATCGGCGCACCTGGCGATGAGCGGCCCGCACATCAAGGGCTTCAACAGCCGCGGTGTCGTCGCCGTGGCCGGCAAGAACCGGGAGATCACCCGCGAGGACGTCCGCCGCGCCATCGACGCCGCCCGCGCCGTGTCGCTGCCGGCCGGCCGCGAGGTGCTGCACGTGCTGCCGCAGGACTTCGTCGTCGACGAGCAGGACGGCATCGGCGCCCCGGTCGGCATGACCGGCGCCCGCCTCGAGGTCAACGTCCACATCGTGACCGGCGCCTCGACCTCGACGCAGAACCTGGTGGCGTGCGTCAACCGCGCCGGCCTCGAGGTGGTGGACACCGTCATCGGCCAGCTCGCCGCCGCCGAGGCGGTGCTGACCCCCGACGAGAAGGAGCTCGGCGTCGCCCTGCTCGACATCGGCGGCGGCACCGCCGACCTGGCCATCTTCGAACGCGGTTCGCTGTGGCACACCGCCGTCATCGGCGTCGGCGGCGACCACTTCACCAACGACATCGCCGTCGGCCTGCGGACGCCGATTCCCGAGGCCGAGAAGGTCAAGCGGCGGTCGGGGTGCGCGCTGTCAGGCATGGTCGACGAGGACGAGACCATCGAGGTGGCCAGCGTCGGCGGCCGCCGGCCGCGGGTGATGGCGCGGCGCATCCTGTCGGACATCCTGCAGCCGCGCGCCGAGGAGCTGTTCCATCTGGCCTGGGACGAAATCAGCAAGGCCGGCTACGAGAAGTCGCTCAACTCGGGCCTGGTGCTGACCGGCGGCGGCGCCGTGCTCGACGGCCTGTCCGAGATCGCCGAGCAGATCTTCGACCTCCCCATGCGCCGCGGCATGCCGGCCGGTGTCGGCGGCCTCGCCGACCACGTGAGCAACCCGGCGTGCGCCACCGCCGTCGGGCTCGTCCTCTACGCGCATCGCCACCGTCAGCTGGAGCCCGCGGCCGCGGGCGGCAGCGCCCTCGTGCGGATGTTCGGCCGGCTTCGCACCGTGTTCAAGGAGTTCTTCTGATGGATGGATGGCTGAAACCCGGGGCGGGCAAGTCCGAGACGGCCGACCCGCTGCGCCTGACGCTCGACGAGGAGCTGCGCAGCGGCGCCAAGATCAAGGTCGTCGGCGTCGGCGGTGGCGGCGGCAATGCCGTGTCGCGCATGGTGCAGGCCGGCCTGTCAGGTGTCGAGTTCCTGGTCGCCAACACCGACGCCCAGGCGCTCAAGGCGAACCCGGCGCCGGTCAAGATCCAGATCGGCAGCAAGCTGACCAAGGGCCTCGGCGCCGGCGCCGACCCCAACGTCGGCCGCCAGGCGGCGCTCGAGGACACCGACGCGCTGATCGCGGCGCTGAGCGGCGCCGACATGGTGTTCGTCACCACCGGCCTGGGCGGCGGCACCGGCACCGGCGCCGCCCCGGTCATCGCCAGCCTCGCCACCGAGCTGGGCGCACTGACCATCGCGGTGGTCACCAAGCCGTTCAAGTTCGAGGGCAAGAAGCGGCTGCTGCAGGCGGCGCAGGGCCTCGAGGCGCTGCGCGACTCGGTCGACACGGTGATCACCATCCCCAACGAGCGGCTGCTGGCGGTGATCGACCGGCAGACCTCGATGCTCGATGCGTTCGTCACCGCCGACGACGTGTTGCGTCAGGCCATCCAGGGCATCTCCGACCTGATCCTGGTGCCGGGCATCATCAACCTCGACTTCGCCGACGTGAAGGCGATCATGTCGGGCATGGGCGTGGCGATGATGGGCACCGCCACCGGCGACGGCCACACCCGCGCCGTGGACGCCGCCAACCGCGCGGTGTCGAGCCCGCTGCTCGAGGACGCCTCGGTCAACGGCGCCCGCGGCGTGATCGTCAACGTGACCGGCGGGCCCGACATGTCGCTCATGGAGGTGAACGACGCCATGTCGATCATCCACGAGGCCGCGCACGAGGACGCCAACATCATCTTCGGCGCGGTGATGGACCCGACGCTGGCCGGCAAGGTGAAGATCACGGTGATCGCCACCGGATTCGACCAGGGCCGGGCCCGGACCATGCCGATGGCCGCGACGTCGACGCCAGTGGACCTGTCGAACTACACGGCGCACCTGCGCACCGGCGCCGGCAGCCACGCCATCGACGCCACGCCGGCGGCGGCACGCATCCCGATCGCCCGCCGGCCGCCGATCGACCTGCCGCTGGCCCGCGTCGCCGTCGGCGGCGGCCCCGCCGAAGGGCTCGAACCCGGCGAAGTCGATCTGACCATGGAGCTCGACGTGCCGGCCTTCCTGCGCCGGCAGAACGAGTAGGGAAGGGGCCGCCCGGCGGCCGCCGGAGCGGGTAGTACACTGGCGGGTGGGGGTCGTGCGACTCCCGCCCGAATGCAGTCCTGGCACCAGCGCGACGCCGCTCGACAGACCCTGGCCCGTGAAGTGGGCTACGTGCAGAAGCCGCACGTGGACCGCATGCGCGTCGGCCTGGCCTTCCCCAACACCTACTTCGTGGGGATGTCCAACCTCGGCTTCCAGACCGTCTACAAGCTGTTCAACGCCGACCCGGCCACGGTGTGCGAGCGCGTCTTCCTGCCGCCCAAGCAGGAGCTGCAGACGCTGATCACACAGAACGCCCGGCTGGTCACCCTCGAGTCGCAGACGCCGCTGCACGACCTCGACGTGCTGGCCTTCTCGGTGTCGTTCGAGTGGGACTACACCAACGTCGTGACCATGCTGCGGCTGGCCGGGCTGCCGCCGCGGGCCGAAGACCGCGACCACCGGCATCCGCTGGTGGTGATCGGCGGCGCCGTGACCTTCGTGAACCCCGAGCCGCTGGCGCCGTTCGCCGACGTGATCGCCGCCGGCGAAGGCGAAGTGCTGGTGCCGGCGCTGCTGCAGGCGGTGGCCGAAGCCAGCTCGCGCGACGACCTGCTGCGCCGCCTGGCCGCCGGCCGCGGCTTCTACGTGCCGGCGTTCTACGACGTGACCTACCACGACGACGGCACGCTGGCCGGGTGGACGCCCAAGCCCGGCACCGGCGCGCCGCCGACGGTGAAGAAGGCGGCGCTGCGCACGACCGACGCCGTCGATCCGCCGGCGACGTCGATCTTCACGCCCGACACCGAGTTCGGATCCCGGTTTCTGATCGAGGTGGTGCGCGGCTGCGCCAACCTCTGCCGCTTCTGCTGGGCCGGCTACAACTACCTGCCGGTGCGTGCCTTTCCGACCGAGCGCATCCTCGAGCTGGCCGCGGCCGCGCGCCCCTACGCCGACCGCGTCGGCCTGGTGTCGATCGCGCTCTGCGACCATCCCGACATCGAGCTGTTGCTCACCCGGCTCGCCGAGATGGGCTACTCGATCAGCCCGGCGTCGCTGCGCCTCGACGACCTCACCCCGGCCATCGTGCGCCGCCTGCGCGCCAGCGGCGAGCGGACGTTGACGATTGCCCCGGAGACCGGCTCCGACCGGCTGCGCCGGGTGATCAACAAGACCGTCACCAACGCCGAGATCCTCGAGAAAGCCGAGTTGATCTTCGCCGAGGGCATCGAGAACCTGAAGCTCTACTACATGATCGGGCTGCCCACCGAGACCGACGACGACCTGGTGGCGATGCGCGACCTGACCGTGCAGCTGCGCGACGTGATGCAGCGCCACGCCCGCGGCCGCGGCGCCGCCGGCCGCATCGCCGGCAGCGTGAACCCGCTGGTG
>CAYUAX010000069.1:0-22010 GCA_964442845.1 uncultured Bifidobacteriaceae bacterium
CTTCCCGAGCTACATCCGCGTCGGCGGCCTGCGCGAGGACATCCCGCGCGGTTTCAAGGAAGCGGTGACGGCGTTCCTCGACCGCTTCCCGGGCAAGCTCGACGAGTACGAGACGCTGATCACCAAGAACCCGATCTGGCTGGATCGCACCCGCGGCGTCGGCACCATCACCCTGGCCGACTGCTACGCCTGGGGACTGTTCGGGCCGATCGCCCGCGCCGCCGGCGGCGACTACGACGTCCGCCGCGCCTTCCCGTATTCGGGCTACGAGACCTACACGTTCGACGTGATCGGCGCCAGCAACGGCAACGTCTACGACCGGTATCTCACCCGCGTCGCCGAGATGCGCGAGAGCGTCAAGATCTGCCGCCAGGCCCTCGAGCGCATCGACGCGGTGGGCGAGTGGGCGGTCGCCGATCGGCGCATCGCGCCGCCGCCCAAGGACGAGGTCTACACCGAGATGGAAGCGCTCATCCAGCACTTCCTGATCTACTCGCAGGGCTTCAACGTGCCGGCCGGCGAGGCCTACGTGCCGGTCGAGGGGCCGCGCGGCGAGCACGGCTGCTACGTGGTGTCGGACGGCGGCAACCGGCCGTGGCGCGTGCACATGCGCTCGCCCGGGCTGATGGCCAGCCAGGCGCTGCACAAGTTCATCGTCGGCGGCATGATCGCCGACGTGATCGCGGTGATCGGCTCGCTCGACGTGGTGATGGGAGACGTGGATCGATGAGTTTTCATCCCGCGATGCCGTACGGCACCGAGCGCTGGCATCGCTCGGAGCGTCAGACGCTGCCCGAGGGCCCGGACTTCGCCTTCACGGCCGAGCGCCGCGCCGAGTTCGAGCGGCTGGCGGCGATGTACCCGCCGGAACACCGCCGCTCGGCGGTGCTCTACGCGCTCTACCTGGCCCAGGACCAGCAGGGCTACATCAGCGGCAACGCCGCCCGCCACGTCGCCGAGGTGGTCGGCATCACCACCGCCGACGTCGAGGACGTGGTCAGCTACTACGTGATGTTCCACCGCGCGCCGGTGGGGAAGTACGTGCTGCAGGTGTGCACGACGCTGTCGTGCGCGCTGGCCGGCGCCGAACGCGTGGTCGAGCGGATGGAGCAGGTGCTCGGCATCAAGGCCGGCGAGACCGACGCCTCGGGGCTGTTCACCATCCAGCAGATGGAGTGTCTCGGCGCCTGCGACAAGGCGCCGGTGATGATGGTGAACAACGTCCACTGGCACGAGTGCCTGCAGCCGGATCAGGTGCCGGCGCTGCTCGACGGGATGCGCGCCACCGGCGTGACGGCGCTGAACGGCTGCCATCTCGACGTCGAGCACCGCCAGGACGCGGCGGGGAAGACCACCACGCCGGTGCAGCCGCCGTCGGTGAACGGCTACGAGCCGGTGCTGACGAAGTACGCCTACACGCCCGGCGGCAACACCCTCGCGCATTATCTGGAGCACCAGCAGGGCTACCAGGGCCTGAGGAAGGCCCTGTCGATGACGCCCGATCAGGTGATCGAGCAGGTCAAGGCGTCGGGGCTGCGCGGCCGCGGCGGCGCCGGCTTCCCGACCGGGCTCAAGTGGCAGTTCGTGGACAAGAAGTCGCCCAAGCCGAAGTACATCGTCTGCAACGCCGACGAGAGCGAGCCGGGCACCTTCAAGGACCACCTGCTGATGGAGCGCAACCCGCACCTGCTGGTCGAGGGCTGCCTCATCGGCTGCCACGCCATCGGCGCCAAGGTCGCCTACATCTACATCCGCGGCGAGTTCTACCACCTGTTCCCGGCGCTGCAGCAGGCCATCGACGACGCCCGCGCCGCCGGGTACCTCGGCACCAACGTCCTCGGCACCGGCTGGGACTGCGAGGTCTACCTGCATCGCGGCGCCGGCGCCTACGAAGCCGGCGAGGAGACCGCGCTGCTCGACTCGCTCGAGGGCAAGCGCGCCCAGCCGCGCTTCAAGCCGCCGTTCCCGGCGGTGGCCGGGCTGTGGGGCTGCCCGACCGCGGTGAACAACGTCGAGACGCTGTGCAACGCGCCGCTGGTGATGACGCGCGGCCCCGAGTGGTTCGCGGCGCTGGGCCCCGAGAAGAACGGCGGGCCGAAGCTGTTCTGCGTCAGCGGCCAGGTCAAGCGTCCGGGCGTCTACGAGGCGCCGATGAAGGTGAGCCTGCGCGAGCTGATCGACGACTACGCCGGCGGCATGCGCGACGGCCACGCCATGAAGGCGGTGATCCCCGGCGGCTCGTCGGTGCCGATCCTTCTGCCCGACCAGATCGACATCCCGGCCAGCTTCGACGCCGTCCAGCAGGCCGGCTCGCTGCTCGGCTCGGCGGCGATCATGGTGCTCGACGACACGGTGGACATGGTGTGGCTGGCCGAAAACCTGCTGCACTTCTACCGCCACGAGTCGTGCGGCAAGTGCACGCCGTGCCGCGAGGGCACCGACTGGCTCTACAAGCTGCTGCACCGCATGCTCGACGGCGGCGGCTCGGAGCGTGACATCGCCCTGCTGCAGAGCGTCGCCAACCAGATCAACGGCAAGACGCTGTGCGCCTTCGGCGACGCCGCGGCGACGCCGGTGCTGACGACGCTGAAGTTCTTCCGCAACGAGTACGAGCGCTACGCCCGCGGCGAGCGGCCGGACGCCGCCGACTACCGCGCCGCCCAGCCGGCCGGGGCGCACCACTGACGCCATGATCGACTCGGTCCTCTCCCTGTTCCGGCCGCCCAACAACTGGTGGGTCGCCTATGCCGGCCTGGTCGGCCTGCTGTTCCTCGCCCTGCAGATCTCGGCGGCGGTGATGGTCTACGCCGAGCGCAAGGTGGCGGCGCTGATGCAGCAGCGCTACGGCCCGTGGCTGGTCGGCCCGAAGGGGCTGCTGCAGCCGATCGCCGACATCGTCAAGCTGTTCTTCAAGGAGGAACTGCAGCCGAAGGCGGCCGATCGCCTGCTGTTCTCGCTGGCGCCGATCATCTCCGTGGCCACCTGCTTCATCGCCTTCGCGCCGGTGCCGTTCGGCGCCACCACCACGCTGTTCGGCTGGCTCGACGAGCCGATCGCCCTGCAGATCGCCGACCTCAACGTCGGCGTGCTGGTGGTGTTCGCGGTGGCTTCGGTGGGCGTCTACGGCATCGTCCTGGCCGGCTGGGCCAGCAACTCCAAGTACTCGCTGCTCGGCGGGCTGCGCAGCTCGGCGCAGATGATCAGCTACGAACTGGCCTACGGCATGGCCCTGGCCACCGTGGTGATGGTCGCCGGCTCGATGTCGTTCCGCGAGATCGTCGACGCCCAGGCCGGCTACTACTTCGGGCTGATTCCGCGCTGGAACGTCTTCGTCGTCTTCCCGTTCGGGTTGATCGCGTTCCTGCTGTTCTTCACCGCCGGCGTCGCCGAGACCAACCGTGCGCCGTTCGACTTCCCGGAAGCCGAGCAGGAGCTGGTGGCGGGCTATCACACCGAGTACAGCTCGATGCGCTTCGCCATGTTCTTCATGGCCGAGTACATCAACATGGTCACCGTGTCGGCGGTGGCGGTGAACCTGTTCCTGGGCGGCTGGCACGGCCCGTTCCTGCCGCCGGAGTACGGCTGGATCTGGTTCCTGGTGAAGACGGGCATCCTGCTGTTCATCTACCTGTGGCTGCGCTGGACGCTGCCGCGGGTGCGCTACGACCAGCTGATGTCGCTCGGCTGGAAGGTGCTGTTGCCGGTGGCCACCGTCAACCTGCTGGCGACCGCCGCGGGGGTGATCTACTTTGGCCTTTGATCTCCTGCTCTTCTACCTGTTCGCCGCCATCACCGTCGGCGGGGCGCTGCTGGTCGTCGGCCAGCGCAACCCGATCTACAGCGTGGTCGCCATCGTCGGCTCGTTCTGCGGGCTGTCGGGCCTCTACGTGCTGCTCGAGGCGCCGTTCGTCGCGGTGGTGCAGATCATCATCTACGCCGGCGCCATCCTGGTGTTGTTCCTGTTCACGGTGATGCTGCTCAACGCCGCCCGCGAGGACGGCGCCGAGTGGGATCGCGCGCATCCCTACTACCGCCCCGGGCCGACCCGCATCGGCGGCGTGCTGGCGGTGGTGCTGCTGGTGCAGCTGGTGTGGGCGTTCTCGCGGCTCGACACCCTGTCGGCGGGGGTGGGCGAGGCGCAGCCGGCGGCATCGAGCGTCCGCCTGCTCGGCCGCGTGCTGTTCACCGACTACATGTTCGCCTTCGAAGTGACCTCGGTGCTCATCATCGCGGCGATGGTCGGCGCGGTCGTCCTGGCCGGGAAGAAGGGGAACTAGCCCATGGTCCCCATCAGCCACTACCTCGTGCTCTCCGGACTGCTCTTCGCCATCGGCACCGCCGGCGTGTTCCTGCGCCGCAACGTCATCACGCTGCTGCTCTCGGTGGAGGTGATGCTCAACGCCGTGAACCTGACGTTCGTCGCCTTCGGGCGCCAGCAGGGCACGGTCGACGGGCAGATCATCACCTTCTTCGTCATGACCGTGGCCGCCGCCGAGGCCGCCGTCGGCCTGGCCATCGTCATCGCCCTCTTCCGCCATCGGGAATCGCTCAGCCCCGAGGCGTTCACGAACCTCAAGTGGTGACGCCGTGCTCGCGCTGATTCCGCTCTTCCCGCTCCTCGGCTTCCTGGTCAACGCCAGCCTCGGCCGCCGCCTGCCCAAGGGCGTGTCGGGGCCGCTGGCCTGCGCGGTGATGCTGGCGTCGTTCGCCGCCGCCGTGACCAGCGTGTTCCGCCTGGCGGCGCTGCCGGCCGACGGCCGCGAGATCGTCCAGGCGGTGTTCACGTGGATCCGCTCGGGTGACTTCAGCCTCGACCTGACGTTCCGCCTCGACCCGCTGTCGGCGCTGATGATCCTGGTGATCACCGGCATCGGGACGCTGATCCACGTCTACTCGACGGCCTACATGCACGAGGAGACCGACGCCGACTACGCGCGGTTCTTCTCCTACCTGAACCTGTTCGTCTTCTTCATGCTCCTGCTGGTGCTCGGCGCGAACTTCCTGGTGATGTTCGTCGGCTGGGAGGGCGTCGGCCTGTGCTCGTACCTGCTGATCGGCTTCTACTACGTGAAGAAGTCGGCCGGCGACGCCAGCAAGAAAGCGTTCATCGTCAACCGCGTCGGCGACTACGCGTTCGTGCTCGGCACGCTGCTGGCGTTCGTCACCTTCGGCACGCTCGACTTCCAGCTGATCGCCGCCAAGGCGACGCCGATGGCGGCCGAGACGGCGTCGTTCGGGGTGCTCAGTCTCATCACCCTGCTGATGTTCGTCGGCGCCACCGGCAAGTCGGCGCAGATTCCCCTCTACACCTGGCTGCCCGACGCGATGGAGGGCCCGACGCCGGTGTCGGCGCTGATCCACGCCGCCACCATGGTGACCGCCGGCGTCTACATGATCGGCCGCAACGCCGTGCTGTTCGAGCACGCGCCGATCACGCTCGGCATCGTCGCCGCCGTCGGCGCCGCCACGGCGCTGTTCGCCGGCACCATCGGCCTGGTGCAGAACGACATCAAGCGGGTGCTGGCCTACTCGACGGTGTCGCAGCTCGGGTACATGTTCCTGGCGATGGGCGTCGGCGCGTTCGGCGCCGGCATCTTCCACCTCTACACCCACGCGTTCTTCAAGGCCTGCCTGTTCCTCGGCTCCGGCGCGGTCATCCACGCGCTGCACGGCGAGCAGGACATCCGCCACATGGGCGGCCTGAAGAAGGATCTGCCGATCACGTTCTGGACCTTCGTCATCGCCTCGGTGGCGATTGCCGGCGTGCCCGGCCTGGCCGGGTTCTTCTCGAAGGACGAGATCCTGTTCGAGACCTTCCGGCACGGCCACACGTGGCTGTGGGTGATCGGCGTGCTGACGTCGCTGCTGACCGCCACCTACATGTTCCGGCTGGTGTTCCTGACGTTCTTCGGCGAACGCCGCGCCGCGCCGGCCCCGGCCCATCACGGGCACCCGCCTTCGCCCCACGGCTTCGGCGCGCAAGCGGCGCATGGGCATGCCGCGCCCGATCACGGCGGCCATGAGCACGGCCACGGCGGGCACCTCCACGACGCGCCGCCGGCCATGGCCGTCGCGCTGATCGTCCTGGCCGTCGGGTCGGTGCTGGCCGGCTACGTCGGCGTGCCGCACGCGCTGGGCGGCCACAACTCGCTCGGCGAGTGGCTGCACCCGGCGTTCGTCGCCACGCCCAAGGCGCTGGCCGAGTGCAACGTGCCGGTGGCCCTGCCGGGCGCCCCGGCCGGCATGACCCTGGCCGAGTGCGCGCCGGGCGACGCCGTGCCGGCGATGGCCTCGACGGCGACGATGGCAGCGGAGCAGGCGGTACCGGCTGCGGCGCAGGAGCCGGCGGGCGCGGCCGCCGACGCCGGCCATGAGGCGCCGGCGGGCGAGGCCCACGACGAGACGGCGCTCGAACTGACGTTGATGGCCGTGTCGTCGGTCATCGCCTTCCTCGGCATCGGCCTGGCGGCGTTCCTGTGGCTGAAGAACCCGCAGATTCCGGCGTCGATGGCCAGCAACTTCGCCGGCCTGCACCGGCTGCTGCTCAACAAGTACTACGTCGACGAGATCTACGACGCCGCGATCGTCCACCCGCTCCAGCGCGCGTCCACCGAAGGGCTCTGGAAGGGGATGGACGTCAAGGTCGTGGACGGCGTCGTCAACCTCGCCGGCTACCTGGTGGCCGGCGTGAGCGCGGTGCTGCGGCTGCTGCAGACCGGGTCGGTGCGCAGCTACGCGGCGTCCACCTTCGTGGGCGTGGTGCTCGTGCTCGGCTACTACCTCTGGAGATAGATGGTGACCGGCCTTCCGATCCTGACGCTGCTCGTGGCGCTGCCCCTGGTGGGCGCGCTGCTGCTGCTCACGCTGCCCAACCGCGACGGCGCCAAGGACGACACCGTCCGCTGGGCCGCCCTGGGCGTGTCGTTGCTGACCTTCCTGGTGTCGCTCGGCCTGTGGGCCGGCTTCGACGCCTCGGCCACCGCGCCGGCCTTCCAGGCCGTCGAGCGCCACGCCTGGATCCCCACCTTCGGCATCGACTACTACGTCGGCATCGACGGCATCAGCCTGATGCTGATCGTCCTCACCACCTTCCTGACGCCGATCGCGCTGCTGTCGTCGTGGGAGGGCATCCACGAGCGGGTCAAGGAGTTCTCGATCTTCATGCTGCTGCTCGAGGCGGCGATGATCGGGGTGTTCATCTCGCTCGACCTGTTCCTGTTCTACGTGTTCTGGGACTTCATGCTGATCCCGATGTACTTCCTGATCGGGATCTGGGGCTACGACCAGCGCATCTACGCGTCGATCAAGTTCCTGCTCTACACCATGGCCGGCAGCGTGCTGATGCTGGTGGCGATCATCGGTATCGCCTGGCTGCACCAGCAGGGCACCGGCCAGTACACCTTCGACCTGCTGAAGCTCTACGAACTGCGCGTGCCCGACACGCTGCAGTACTGGTTCTTCCTCGCGTTCGCCGTCGCCTTCGCCATCAAGGTGCCGCTGTTCCCCTTCCACACCTGGCTGCCCGACGCGCACGTCCAGGCGCCCACCCCGGGGTCGGTGATCCTCGCCGGCGTGCTGCTGAAGATGGGCAGCTACGGCCTGATCCGCTTCGCCTTCCCGCTGTTCCCCGAGGCCGCGCTGGCCTTCGCGCCGGTGCTGGCCACGCTGTCGGTGATCGCCATCGTCTACGGCGCCCTGGTGGCGATGGTGCAGCCCGACATGAAGAAGCTGGTCGCCTACTCGTCGGTGAGCCACATGGGCTTCGTGGTGCTGGGCATCGCCGCGATGAACGTCCAGGGCGTGCAGGGCGCCACCTACCAGATGCTCGCCCACGGCGTGAGCACGGGCGGCCTGTTCGCGGTGGTCGGCATGCTGTCCGACCGGCGCCATACGCGCCTGATCAGCGAGTTCGGCGGGCTGAAGGCGGTGATGCCGCGGCTCACGGCGGCATTCCTGATCATCACCCTCGCCTCGGTCGGCCTGCCCGGGCTGAACGGCTTCATCGGCGAGTTCCTGATCATGCTCGGCGCGTTCCGCTGGGCGCCGGTCTACGTGGTCGTCGCCGGCCTCGGCGTGATCCTGTCGGCGGTCTACATGCTGTGGATGTTCCAGCGCGTCTACTACGGGCCGATCACCAACCCCGAGAACGCGCACCTGAAGGACCTGAGCGTGCGCGAGTGGGCGGTCATCGGCCCGTTGTGCGCCATGTCGATCGTGATGGGCGTGGTGCCCAACCTGTTCCTGGCGCCGATGGAGCCGGCGGTGGTGCGGATCGTCCAGCGGCTCGAGGCGCGTGAGCCGATGCGCGTCGACGCCGGCTGGCGCTCGTGGTTCACCTCGGCGCCGGCGACCCCGGCGGCGCGGGCCACGGCGAACGGAGGCAAGTGATGTTCAACAGCGCCTTCGACGCCGTCGTCCCGGTGATCTGCGTCACCCTGGCCGGGCTGTTCGCGATGCTGGCCGAGGCCTTCCGCGAAAAGGGCGAACGCATGCCGATCGGCGGCCTGGCCCTCATCGGCCTGGTCGGCGCCGGTGTCGCCTCGGTGCTGCTGTGGGACCGAAACGCCACCAGCTTCGGCGTCGTCACCGCCGACAACTTCTCGCTGTTCGTCAACCTGGTGCTGGTCGTGGTCGGCATCCTGACCGTGGTCTTCTCGTCCCAGACCATCGAGCGCGACGGCCTGCCGGTGGGGGAGTACTACGCCCTGGTGCTCTTCGCCATCGTCGGCATGATGCTGATGGCGCAGGCCACCGACCTGCTGCTGGTGTTCCTGGCGCTCGAGACGATGTCGATCGCCGTCTACGTGCTCACCGGGCTGCGCCGCGACCAGACCAACGCCACCGAGGCGGCGTTCAAGTACTTCCTGCTCGGCGCCTTCGCCAGCTCGTTCTTCCTCTACGGCATCGCCTTCGTCTACGGCGTGACCGGCACCACCCACCTCGAGCGGGCCGGCGCCGCCATCGCCGCGCAGTCGATGTCGGGCAACCCGATGCTGCTGCTGGCCATCGGCCTGCTGATCGTCGGCTTCGCCTTCAAGGTGGCGGCCGTGCCGTTCCACATGTGGTCGCCCGACGCCTACGAGGGCGCGCCGGCGGTGGTGACCGGCTTCATGTCCACCGGCGTGAAGGCGGCGGCGGTGGCGGCGTTCGCGCGCCTGTTCCTGTCGACGCTCAGCTCGATGGTGTCCGACTGGACGCCGATCCTGTGGGCCATCGCCGCGGCGACGATGGTGGTCGGCACGGTGGTCGGCGTGGCGCAGACCAACTTGAAGCGCATGCTCGCCTACTCGAGCATCGCCCACGGCGGCTATCTGCTGGTGGCGATCATCGCCGCCAACGACGTCGGCAAGGCGTCGCTGCTGTTCTATCTCGCGTCGTACGCCGTGACCAACGTCGGCGCGTTCGGCATCATCGCGCTGCTGGGCTCGCGGAATCAGGCCAACGACGAGCTGCGCGACTACGCCGGGCTGGCCCACTCGCATCCCGGGCTGGCGGCGCTGATGACGATCTTCCTGCTGTCGCTCGGCGGCTTCCCGCCGACCGCCGGCTTCATCGCCAAGTGGTACGCCTTCACCGCCGCGATCGGCGCCGGCTACTACGGCCTGGCGATCATCGGCGTGCTGTCGAGCGTGGTGTCGGTCTACTTCTACCTGCGCATCGTCGTGATGATGTACATGTCCGAGCGCGACGCCCGCCCGGTGCCGCCGCCCATCTCGGGGATCGCGATGGGTGGGCTGGTCGCCTCCGTGGTTGCCGTGCTGTGGCTCGGTGTGCTGCCCGCCCCGGTGATCGCCTGGGCGGAGCGATCGATTGCGACCATCTTCTAGGCGGCTTCGCCGCCACTGCATGGTCGCTTGCAGCGGCTGGTGGCTAGCGGCTAGCGGCTAGATCCGACAGGTACTCGTCGTCGCCTTCGGCGACGGTTCGCAAATCGAGCACGACGGCGTCGTCGTGGATGCGGGCGATGATCGGCGTGTCCCGTTCGCGCAGCCAGGTCTCCAGCCGGTCGGCGCTCCAGCCGGGCCAGGCGAGCCGCACCAGCGCGGTCGGCACGGTGACGCCGGGAGCGCTGCCGCCGCCGATCGCCGACTCGCCGTCGATCACGTCGGCCTGCCAGCCAGAGGCCCGCAGCGCCTCGGCGACGGCGGCCGCGCGCGCGCGCACGGCCTCGACCGGTGCGTGGAGCATCCGCAGCACCGGCACGGTGGCATGGGCGCGGCCAGCCCAGTACTCGACCAGCGTCGCTTCGAGCGCGGCGTAGGTCAGCTTGTCGACGCGCAGCGCGCGCATCAGCGGATGCGCCCGCAGGCGATCGACGAGGGCCTTCCGGCCGACGACGATGCCGGCCTGCGGGCCGCCGAGCAGCTTGTCGCCGCTCACGCACACCACGTCGACGCCGGCGGCGATCGATCCCTGCACCGTGGGCTCCCACGGTGACGCCGGATCGAGGTTGCCCGAACCCAGATCTTCCGCCACGGGCACGCCCGCGGCGCGGGCCGCGGCGACCAGCGCCGCCAGGCCGGGCCGCTCGGTGAACCCGTCGATGCGGAAATTGGACGGGTGGACGCGCAGCCACAGCGCCGTCGCCGGCCCGCTCGCCGCGACGTAGTCCGACACCCGCGTCCGGTTGGTCGTGCCCACCTCGCGCAGCACCGCGCCCGACTGCGCCATCACCTCGGGCACGCGGAAGCCGCCGCCGATCTCCACCAGCTCGCCGCGCGAGATCACCACCTCACGGCCGCGCGCCACCGCCGCCAGGAGCAGCAGCACGGCGGCGGCGTTGTTGTTGACGACGACGGCGGCCTCGGCGCCGGTGATCGCGGTGAGCAGCCCCTCGGCGTGCACGCTGCGCGAGCCGCGGCTGCCGGCGGCCAGGTCGTATTCGAGCGTGGCGTAGCCGCGCGCCACCGCCGCGACGCGGTCGAGCGCCGCGTCGGCCAGCGGCGCGCGCCCGAGGTTGGTGTGGATCACCACGCCGGTGGCGTTGACCACCGGCCGCAGGGAGCCGCGCGCCACGGTCGCGAGCCGGCCGGCCGCGTCGCGCTCCACCGTGGCCGCCAGCGTCTCGCGATCGAGCGGCTCGCCGCGCGCCGTCGAGGCCCCGACGGCGGTCCGTGCCGCGGCCAGCACCGCTCGCAGCGCCGTCACGACCGCGTCATGTCCGTGACGCGCCGCCAGCGCCTGCACGGCGGGCCGCTGCAACAGCAGGTCGATCGAGGGCAGCGCGCGCAGATCGGCCATCTTGCGGGGGGTGGGCGATCAGGATACCATCCTGACTTTCACGCGCCTGCGCGTCCACGGCGCGTGTCTGCGATGCCCGACGACCCCGCCCCCGTACCTCCCGCTCCGCTGCCCGCGCGGCGTCCGCTCGAGCGGTTCTGGCCGTACGTCGAGCTCACCGAGACGCCCTCTGACGAGGAACTGGCGGCGCTCGACCCCGACCTGCACGCGGCGCTGTTCGGACCGCGCAACCTGCCGTTCTCGGTCACGCTGGTGTTCCCGCCGTTCGCGGGGCCACGCTACGACGAGGCCGTGGCGCGGGCCAAGGCGTCGGCCGAGTACCGCGAGCTGGGCAGCGGCGACGACCGGCGCCACCGCGCCCGCTTCTTCTCGTCCGACGTCGCCGCGTTGCGCGAGCTGTACCTGCTGGTCGGCGACCTGCCGCAGACCGACGTCCTGCTCGACGACCGGGCGGTGCCGTTCGCGCGCGAGTTGTGGCTGCCGCTGCTGTGGCTGCAGCTCCTGAGATAGCCGACCGTGCCGCCGACCCATACCAGCGAGTTCGATCGGCAGCTGCGCGAGCTCGAGGCCGAGTTGCGCAAGCTGGAGGTCGAATACAACCTGTTCTTCGCCGGCCGGCTGCCCAAGCTGCCGTGGGAGACGCGGGCCCGGGTCGAGGCCCTGGTGAAGCGCTACGACCGGCTCCAGATCCAGAACACCGCCGAGCGCTTCCGCTTCCAGGGTCTGCAGTCGCGGTTCAGCGCCTTCTGCGAGTTGTGGGAACGCAACCTGCGCACCCGCGAAGGCACGCGCCCCGGCGCACGGCGCGGCGGCGGCGAACCGCCGCCCCCGCCCTCGCGTTCCGCCGCCGACGACCCACCGGTCGACATCGATGCTCCGCCGCCGCCGCGGCCGGCCGTCACCAGCCTGCGCGATCCGTTGGCCGAGCCAGAGAAGGTACGGGCGCTCTACGATCAGCTGGCCGCGGCGCGCCGCCAGGCCGGTGAAGCCGAAGTGCCGTTCGATCGCTTCCAGGACGTCGTCAAGGCGCAGATGGCGAAGCTGTCGCGCGACGGCGGCGGCGTGGTGTTCAAGGTGGCGACCAAGGACGGGCGGGTGGCGTTCACGGCGAAGCCGGCCGGCGACGCGAACGACGAATCGTGAGGGGGAGTGGCGGGGCGGGACGAGCCGGGCGGGGTGGAGCGCCATCCGGCGCCAGCCTCGCGGCTGGCGCCGGGCGGATTCAGTGTCAGTGGTTCAGACGAGCTGGACGTTGCCCGCCTGCGGGCCCTTCGGACCGTCGACGATCTCGAACTCCACGCCCTGGCCCTCTTCGAGCGACCTGAAGCCGGAGCCCTGGATCGCCGAGTAGTGCACGAACACGTCGCTCCCGCCTTCGCGCTCGATGAAGCCGTAGCCCTTGGCGTTGTTGAACCACTTGACCTTGCCTGTGATACGCATCGTTGGTCTTCCTGCTTGCTGTGGCGTCCGCCACCTTGCACTCGACCCCGCCCGTTCGAAAACGGTCGAGGCCAAAAAAAGAAGGCCGCGCGTTCGCGGCCTTCCCGCGTGCCCCACATGGGGAATCGCATGGGGATGATAGCGACGAGTGTCTCCAAGTGTCAACTCGCATCTTGGAGTTTCTCCAGTGAGTTGCGCGCTTTTGCTTTTGATTCGCCTTCGTGGCGTGGTGAAAGGGACGGACCAGGATGCGGCGAGCGTTGTTGAGTGTGTCGGACAAGCGGGGCGTGGTCGAGTTCGCGGCCGGGCTGGCCGCGCGGGGGTTCGAACTGGTGTCCACCGGCGGCACGGCCACCGCACTGGCCGCCACCGGACTGGCGGTGACCAGCGTGTCGGACCTCACCGGATTTCCCGAGATGATGGACGGCCGCGTCAAGACGCTGCACCCGAAGGTGCACGGCGGCCTGCTGGCGCGGCGCGACCACGCCGACGACCTGGCCGCCGCGGCGCGTGAGGGCATCGGCCTCATCGACGTCGTCGCCGTGAACCTCTACCCATTCGCCCGCGCCGCGGCCGATCCGGCCGCGCCGTTCGACCACCTCGTCGAGAACATCGACATCGGCGGGCCCAGCCTGGTGCGCGGCGCTGCCAAGAACTTCGCCCACGTCTTCGTCGTGGTCGATCCCGCCGACTATCCGGCCGTGCTCGCCGCGCTCGACACGCCGGCCCCAGACGCGGCGTTCCGCTTCGAGCTGGCGCGCCGCGCGTTCGCGCACACGGCCGCCTACGACACGACCATCGCGCAGGTGCTCGACACGGTCACCTACGCCGCACCGGCGCCGACCCGCACGGCACTGCCGCTGGCGCCGCCCCGGCTCGTCGTCGCGGCCACCAAGATCCGCGACCTGCGCTACGGCGAGAACCCGCATCAGCCGGCGGCGTGGTACGCGGTCGGCGACGGCCCCGGCCTGGGCGCCGCCACCGTCGTGCAGGGGAAGGAGCTGTCGTACACGAACCTGCTCGACCTCGACGCCGCGGCCCGCATCGTCCTGGAGTTCGACGAGCCGGCCGCCGCGGTCATCAAGCACACCAACCCGTGCGGCGTGGCGACCGGCGCCAGCGCCGCCGACGCCTACGTCGCGGCGCGCGACGCCGACGCGCTGTCGGCGTTCGGCGGCATCGTCGGCCTCAACCGCGCGCTCGACGCCGACACCGCCCGCGCCTTGGTGGCCACCTTCATCGAGGCCGTCGTCGCCCCGGCGATCGATGACGAGGCGCGGGCCATCGTCGCCGCCAAGCCGAACATGCGCGTGCTGACGATGGCGACCGACGCCTTCCGCGACGCCACCTCCGCGACGCTCGGCCGCGACGTGCGTTCGGTGCTCGGCGGCCTGCTGGTGCAGGCGCGCGACGTCGTCGCCGAAGCCGCTGCGGCGTGGCCGGGGGAGGACGTGCGGGTCGTGACGAAGCGCGCCCCGACCGCCGACGAGTGGACCGCGCTGCGCTTCGCGTGGCGGGTCTGCGCCCACGTCAAGTCGAACACCGTGCTCTTCGCCGAAGCCGGGCGCACGCGGGCCATCGGGGCCGGACAGATGAGCCGCGTCGACGCGGTGAAGGTGGCCGTGGCCAAGGCCCGCGGCTGGCAGGTCGAGCCCACGGCGCCGCTGGCCGGCACCGTGGCCGCCTCAGACGCCTTCTTCCCGTTCCGCGACGGCCTGGATGCGGTGGCCGCCGCCGGCGCGACCGCGGTCGTACATCCCGGCGGGTCGGTGCGCGACGCCGAGGTGATCGCCGCGGCCGACGAGCACGGGCTGGCGATGGTGCTCACCGGACGGAGGCACTTCAGACACTGAGATCGGTCGATCGATTGACCTGGTGATCGGTTGATCGATCGGGTGAGCTGATGATCCGGTGATCGGCTGATCTGGCGATCAGAGCCTGGCGCGCAGATCCTCGGCCGTGACCGCCGACGTGCCGAAACGGGTCACGGCTATGCCGGCGGCCTCGTTGGCCAGCCGCGCTGCTTCCGCCGAACTGGCGCCGGCGGCGAGCATCGCGCCGAACACGGCCACCACGGTGTCGCCGGCGCCGGTCACGTCGGCCACCTCGCGCGCGGTGGCGGGCAGGTGGCCTTCGACGGCGCCGTGCGCCAGCCACATGCCCTGCTCGCCCCAGGTGACGAGCACGCCGTCGACGCGGGCCTGCTCGGCGAGCCGGCGGGCGGCGACGCGGACGTCGGCGGCGGTGCGGATGCGCTGTCCGGTCGCCGCTTCGGCTTCGTGGTGGTTCGGCGTCAGCAGCGTCGCGCCGGCATAGCGGCCGACGTGCGGCACCTTCGGATCGACCAGCAGCGGCACGCCGCGGGCGTGCGCGGCGGCGACGACCCGGGCCATCACCCCCGGCGTCACCACGCCCTTCAGGTAGTCCGACACGACGACCACGCCGGCGCTGGCGGCGGCGTCCTCGACGGCATCGGCGACGGCCGTCGCCACCGCGGCGCCGAGATCGGCGGCGCTCTCCACGTCGACGCGCGCCACCTGCTGGTTGCGGGTCGTGGCCAATCGCGTCTTGCGCGTCGTCGGCCGTGCCGCATCGACGATCAGCCGGTGGGCGGCGATGCCGCGGCCTTCGAGCAGGCCGCGCAGGTCGGCGGCCGCGGTGTCGTCGCCGATCACGCCGACCAGCGAGACGGTGGCGCCGAGCGCGCGGGCGTTGCACGCGACGTTGGCGGCCCCGCCGGGAACACTGAACTCGCGCTCGAACTCCAGCACCGGCACCGGCGCCTCCGGGGACACGCGGCTGACCCGCCCGACCATGAAGTGGTCGAGCATCACGTCGCCGACGACCACGACGTGGACGCCGCTGGCGGCACCCACCAGCGCCAGGGCGCGGTCGCGGGCCAGGGCCGGCAGCTGCGGCGGCGCGGCCTCGGTCACGGCAGGCCGCCGTCCCGATCGGCGGCGAAGGGCAGCGTGACGAAGACGAGCAGCAGCATCAGGAACTCCGAGTCGCCGAAGTTGTATTCGAACAGGCCGGCAGCCAGCATCGCCGCCAGTGACGCCAGGCCGGCGGCGGCCAGGGCCGGACGTCGAGTGCGCGGCATGCGCCGCCACAGCCCGCGCACGGCCGCGACGACGAACCACGCGAAGGCGGCCAGCGCCGGCAGGCCGCGCTCCGCCGCGATCTGCATCGGCACGTTGTGCAGGTGCGGATTGGTCGGTTCCACCGCCCACGGCACGCGGTAGCGCGGATACACGACGCGAATCATGTCGGGGCCGACGCCGGTCAACGGATGGTCGCGGACGATCGCCCGGCCGGCTTCGAGCATCGCCACGCGGTCGCGGTTGGTCGGGTCGTTCAGGTCGAACATCGAATACGCGCGCGACGTGACCGCTGCCGGTGCCAGCGCCACCGCGAGCGCCGCGACGATCGGCAGCACGCCGATCAGCCGGCGGTCCTTGAGCAGGAACAGCGTGCCGACGCCGGCGAACACCCCCACCCAGGCGCTGCGCGTGAAGGTCAGGCCGAGCGCGACGACCAGCGCCGGCATCACCAGCGCCGCCCACGCCCGGTCGCGCTGGTCGTAGAGCAGCCGGGCGACGCTGCCGCACACCACCAGCATCAGTGTCCCCGAGTAGGTCATCCAGTGCGACAGCGTGCCCTGCGGGCGGCGGCCGAGGTTGTCGTAGTTGAGCAGCCCGTACTGCACGACGCCGATGAAGGCGCTGGCCGCGCCGACGGTCAGCGCCACCGTCGCCAGCGTGCGGGCGCGCGGCCCGCGCGCGAACTCGTAGACCACCGGCACCAGCAGGAACAGAACGAGCTGCTTGGTGTCGGGCACGCTCACGCCCGGATCGCGAGACGCCCCGGCCGACACCAGCGTCCAGGCGGCGTAGGCCACCAGCGGCCAGGCGATCGCCGGCAGCACCAGCGTGCCCTGCTGGCGCGATCGCCACAGCCAGGCGACCACGGCGACGGTGAGGCAGATCTGCGCCACGGCAATCGACAGCTGCAGGGCCGCGACCACGCCGACGAGCGCCCACCACCCGACGCGCGCCGGAGTGAACAGGCTGTCGGCGGGGGCGCGCAGCGCGGCGGCGGCGGTCGTCATCGCCCCGCCTCGAGCAGCGCCGTCGCGGCGTCGATCACGGCGTCGGGCGTGATCGCGGTGAGGCAGCGAAAGTCGCCGGGCACGCACGTGCGCTGATGGCACGGCCGGCAGGGCAGCGGGCCGGGCTCGAGGGCGATGGCCGGCAGCGCCGGCGTCCGCCACGGCATCGATCGCGCCGGCAGCGTCGGCCCGAACAGGGCGACGATCGGCACCGCCGTCGTCGCCGCGACGTGCAGCGGCCCCGAGTCCCCGCCGATGAAGAGCCGCGCCCGCGCCACGATGACCTCGAGTTCCTCCAACGTCGGCTCGCCGCAGCGCACGATCGCGCCCGCCGCGCCGCCGGCCAGCCGCACCGCCTCGGCGGCGACGGCATCGGCGGCATCGGCTTCCGACGGCCCGGCCGTGATCATAATGCGCCGGCGCGGGTCGGCCGCCAGGCCGGCGGCCACCGCGGCGAACGACGCTCGCGGCCAGCGGCGGAAGGGGTTGCTGGCGCTGACGTGCAGCACCACCAGCGGGGCGTCGTCGGCGACGCCGGCGGCGCGCAGCCGGGCAGCGGCGGCGGCCGTCGCCTCGGGACCTGGCGTCATCTCGACCGGATCGACCGCCGGGTCCGCGGGCTCGACGCCCAGCGGCGCCAGCAGATCCCATTGGTTCAGCACGGAATGGCGCGGCGGTTCCAGGTGGGGGTGCCACGCCACCGATGTGGTGTAGGCCCAGCGCCGGCCGGGGATGGCGTAGCCGATGCGGGTCGGCGCGCCGCTGGCGCGGACCAGCCAGGCGCTGCGCGGTCCGCCGTGGAAGTCGATGGCCACGTCGTAGCGGGCGGCGCGCAGCCGGCGGGCCAGCCCCAGGTCGTAGGCGACGCGGCGAAGGCCGCGCGGCCGGGCCACCTCGATCACCGCCGAGAGGTGCGGGTTGTGGCGGACGACCGGCGCGGCAGCCGACTCGACCAGGTAATGGAGCGCGGCGGTGGGGAAGCGGCGCCGCAGCGCGCGGATCGCCGGGGTGGTGAAGACGACGTCGCCGACCAGCCGCAGCCGGACGAGGAGGATCGTCAGCGGGCGGTCGGGTCGGGTCAGGGCTCGATCGTCGCCTCGTCGAGCAGCATCACCGGGATGTCGTCCTTGATGGCGTAGACGCGGTGACACGAATCGCACTTCAGGGCGGCGCCGTCCTTCACCAGGCGCACCGGCGTCTTGCACGCCGGGCAGGCCAGAATCTCGAGCAGCTCCGCGTCGATGGGCATCCAGGAACTCCGCCGCGCAGTATAGCGCGCGGGCAGCGGACCGCGCCGCGCCGACTGCACCGAATCGGCGGCAGCCGCCGCGGGAAATATGAAAAGATGCAGGCATGCCGAACGCACGCGCCGTCGCGGTGCTGTGGGCCGTCGTGGCGCTGCCCTGGCCCGCCGTCGCCCAGCCGCCGGCTCGTCCGGCGCGGCCGACCAGCGGCGCGGCGATGTACGAGTTCCTGCAGGCGCGCCGGGCCGAAGCCGCCGACGATGTCGCCGGCGCCGAGGCGGCGCTGCAGCGCGCCGTCGCGCTCGATCCGGCGTCGGCCGAGCTACGCGCCGAGCAGGCGGGCTTCTTCGCCCGGCAGAATCGCGCCGCCGATGCCGTGGCTGCGGCCGAGCGCGCCGTCGGCCTCGATGCCGAGTCGGAGGAAGGCCACCGCATCCTGGGCTTGGTCTACGCCGCCTGGGCTGACGGAGCCGTGACCGGTCCCGCCGGCGGCACGCCGGCGCAGTGGCGCGGCCAGGCGATCGACCACCTCACGAAGATCCAGGCGTCGCCGACGATGGCGACCGACCTCGGCCTGCAGATGACGCTGGCCCGCCAGCTGCTGGCCGCCGAGCAGGCCGCCAAGGCGGTGCCGCTGCTCGAGCGGGTGGTCGGCCAGACCGGCGCCGCGGAGCCCCTGGCGCTGCTCGCCGAAGCGCATCGCGCGCTCGGCCAGTTCGACCGGGCCTCGACGGCCCTGGAGCAGGCGGCGGGCGCCAATCCGCGCTACTACCTTGCGCTCGGCGACCTCTACGAGCGGCAGAACAAGTGGGCCGAGGCCGCCGACGCCTACGAGAAGGGCGCCGCCAACGTCCGCGGGCCGGGTCGTGAGCTGCGGCTGCGCCGGGCCCAGGCGCTCCTCAACATCGACGACGACGCCGGGGTGGAGACAGCGGTGGCGCTGCTCACCGAGTTCGTCGCCGCCAATCCCAAGGACCTCACCGGCCATACGCTGCTGGCCCGGGCGCATCTGCAGCGCGGTGCCAACGCCGACGCCGAGCGCGCCGCCAAGGCGGCGCTCGCGCTGGAGCCGTCGAACCTGCAGGTGCTCGGCCTGCTCGCCGGGATCTATCGCGACCGCTACGACTATGCCGCCGTGGTCGCGGTGCTGGCGCCGGCCACCCGTGACGCGGCGGCGCCCAGCGGCGCCCGCGTCGGAGAGTTCGTGCGGCTGCTCGCCGAACTGGGCGGCGCGCAGCAGCAGCTCGGCGACGCCGCGGCCGCGGTGCGGACGTTCGAACAGGCGCGCGGCCTGTTGCCGTCGTCGGCTCCGGTCGCCGTCGCGCTGGCGCAGGCGCACCTGCAGGCCGGCCAGTTCGACCAGGCGCAGCGCATCGCCCGCGACATGCGCACCGCGGCGTCGGGCCCGGCCGATCTCGGTCTGGCGCGCGTCGAAGCGCTCGCCGGCATAAAGGCCGGGCGCGCCGCCGACGCGGTCGGCTTCATGGAACGCACCGTCGGCGAGCGGCGCGCGACGCCCGAGGGCGCGTTCGCGCTCGCCGACGTCTACGAAGAGGCGCGACGCTTCGACGACGCCGTGAAGGTGATCTCGGCGCTGGGCGGGCCGGCGCCGACCGATACCACGGTGGCGTTCCGGCTCGGCGCGGCCTACGAAGCCGGCGATCGCGTCGCCGACGCCGAGCGCGTCTTCCAGGCGATCCTCAAGAGCGATCCGCTGCACGCCAACACGTTGAATTTCCTCGGCTACATGCTGGCGGATCGCGGCCAGCGCCTCGCCGAGGCGCTGGCGCTCATCGATCGCGCGCTGGCCGCGGAGCCCGGCAATCCGGCGTTCCTCGACAGCCGCGGCTGGGCGCTCTTCAAGCTCGGCCGAGCCGGCGACGCCGAAGAGCCGCTGCGTCGCGCCGCCACGGCGCTGCGCGGCAGTTCGGTGATCCAGTCCCACTACGCCGAGGTGCTGAACGCGCTCGGCAAACGGCAGGACGCGGCCGCGGCGCTCGATCTCGCCCTGGCCGGCGACGGCGTGGACGTCGACCGCGCCGCCCTCGAACGTCGGCTGCGCCAGCTCCGCCCACGAGCCCGATGAGCGCGCCGCCGCGGCGCCTCGTCGCCGTCGCCGCGCTGCTGGCGGCCAGTGTGGCGTGCGCGGCCCGCGCGCCGCAGCGGCCGACCGGCGCCGCGACGGCGGACGCCGCCGCACTCACCGCGTTCACCGCCGCCACTCGGCACTGTCGCCCGCTCCGGACCGCCACCGCCGAAATCGCGCTCGGCGGCCGCGTCGGCGGCGACCGCATCCGGGCCCGTCTCGTCGGCGGTTTCGCCGCGCCGGCGTCGATGCGCCTCGAGGCGCTGGCGCCGTTCGGCGCACCCGGGCTGCTGCTGGCCTCCGACGGCGCCACCACCACGGTGCTGTTTCCGCGCGACCGCCAGGTGCTGCGCGGCGCGTCGGTCGCCGACGTGCTCGACGCGATCACCGGCCTGGCGCTGGGCGCCGACGAACTGCGCGACGTGCTGTTCGGCTGCCTCGCCCTCGACGCCGCGACCGGCCTGGCGTTCGCCGGCGGCTGGCAGGCGGTGGAGCAGGGCGACGTGCGCGTCTACCTGCGCGGCGGCGCGCTGGCCGGCGCCGACGCCCGCGGCTGGCACGTCGACTACGCGTCGGCGACGGCGGGCGGCCGGACCGTCCGCGTGCGACGAACGCTGCCGCGCGGCGCCATCGACCTCACCGCCACGCTGACCCAGGTGCAGACCAACATCGACCTGCCGGCCGAGGCGTTCACGCTGGCCGTGCCCGGCGACGTCACGTCGATCACGCTCGACGACTTGCGCGCCGCCAGCCCGCTGGCCCCGGCGCGCCCCCGCTGACGTGGCGACGGCGGTCACGCTCCGCGCGCACGCCAAGATCAATCTCGATCTGCGCATCCTCGGCCTGCTGCCCGACGGCTATCACGAGGTGCGCACGGTGTTGCAGACCCTGCGCCTGCACGACACCCTCACGTTCACGCCCGTCGCCGGCCCCTTCGCGATCGCCTGCGACGATCCGACCCTGCCCACCGACGCCGGGAACCTGGTGTGGCGGGCCGCCGACGTGTTGGCCGGCGCCGCGGTGCCGCGCCGGCGCCTGGGCGGCGTGCGGGTCGAGGTGACCAAGCGGATTCCTGCCCAAGCCGGACTCGGCGGCGGCAGCGCCGACGCCGCCGCGACGCTCGTCGCGCTGACGCATCTCTGGCAGCTCGACCTGTCCGCGACCGACCTGGCGACACTGGCGGCGCGGCTGGGGGCCGACGTGCCGTTCTTCCTGGCCGGCGGCACCGCCTTGGGCACGGGCCGCGGCGACGACGTGTCGCCGTTGACCGAGCCGCCGGCCGCGTCGGTCGTCGTGGTGGTGCCGCCGTTCGGCGTGTCCACGCCCGATGCCTACCGGTGGTTCGACGTCGACGGCCCGCCCCGGCGCGTCGCCCGGAAACGGGCCCCGCCGTTGTCGGCGTGGCCGGCGTGGGCTGCCGAACTGCGCAACGACCTGGAGGCGCCGGTGGCGCGCCGCCACCCGGCCATCGGCCGGCTGGTCCGTTCGCTGACGACCCTCGGGGCCGAGTACGCCGCGATGTCCGGCAGCGGCTCGGCGGTGTTCGGGATCTTTCCGGACGCCGACACGGCCGCGGCGGCGCACGCCGCCCTGGTGCGGCGCGGCGCCCGCGCATGGCTGACCGGGACGTTGTCGCGGGCGGCGGTCGCCAGGCAGCGGCGCCGAATCCTCGGGCGCTAGGCGTCCCGGAGTTGCCGGCGGCGGAACCCCTCGTATACACTTGGGGTTTCGGCTGTACGAGGCAAGGCCCGCCAGACGTCGCGCTCGCCGGCGACCCGGGAGGGTCGGGCCGCGGCGGCCGGGCGGCCACGAACGACTGGGGCGTGGCCAAGTGGTAAGGCGCGGGTCTTTGGAACCCGTATTCGAAGGTTCGAATCCTTCCGCCCCA
>CAYUAX010000070.1:0-21975 GCA_964442845.1 uncultured Bifidobacteriaceae bacterium
CGTCAAAGCGCAGCGACCCTGGCAGCCTGCTTGACAGTCAAGACAGGTGCTACGGGCCCCTAGCCGCTAGACGAGTTGGTACTCGGGCGTGCTCATGATCAGGTGGACGGTCATGCGCAGCGCGTCCTCCATGTAGCTCTTCGCCCGATCGAGCTGGTCGGTGCCCAGCTCCTTGGTCAGGAACGCCACCAGCGCGTCGCGCGTCGCCGGCGCGACCGGGACGCGCACCAGCCGGGCCAGCAGTACGTCCACGGCGTCGCCCGCCGTCGCCACGTCCGGTGCGGCCAGCATCGCCGTCACCTCGAACCGCGCCGCGTGTCGCGGCGTCGGGATCAGCTTGCGGGCCGCCTGCTGCCAGCCGATGTAGCCGGAGATGCGGGTGTTGAACTGCTCGTCGCGCTCGAGCGCCACCCGGTCGAACTCGCTCATCGTGGCGGGGTCGTTCAGCGCCGTGGCGGCGCCCACGTCGTAGCCGTCGCGCAGCCGCCGGCCCAGCACGTCGTCGCTGCCGGCGCTGAAGTTCCAGTCGCGGAAGCCGGTCATGTCTGGGATCAGCACCTCGCGGGCGACGTTGCCGCGGGCCATCAGCAGGCCCGGCGTAATCCACGCCCGGCCGCCGGCCCAGCCGGCTACCGACGGCGGGTTCAGCAGGTGCTGCCCCATCGCAATCGTCGACTGGTTGAAGTCGGGCACGCCCGGCACCTCCTCGGCGCCGAGCTGCTTCAGCATCGCGATGTAGTGCTCCACCGGGCCCTTGATGTGCGCGCCGTAGCTGGCCTGGCTGTAGAAGTCCTTCGACGAGAGGATCGCCGTGAGCAGCGGCTTCACCTCGTAGTCGTGGTCGCGCAGCACCTTGCCCAGCTGCGCCTTCGACGCCGGCGACAACTCGTCGCGCACCAGGAAGCGGTAGATGCGGCCGGCGAAGAACTCGGCCGTCACCGGCTGCTCGAAGATGATGCGCAGCACATCGACGCCGCCGAAGGCGCCGGTGCGGCCCAGGAACGTCTTCGGCCCGTCGTCGTGCTTGGCCGGGTCGATCTTGAACGTGAGGTCGTCGAAGTACCAGCCGGTGAAGGCGCGGGCGCACTCGCGCACGTCCTTCTCGGTGTAGTTGCCGACGCCCATGGTGAACAGCTCCATCACCTCGCGGGCGAAGTTCTCGTTCGGCGCGCCCTTCACGTTGTATTGGGCGTCGAGGAAACAGAGCATCGCCGGGTTCTGCGCCACCTGGATGGTCAGCTCGCGCAGGTTGCCGGTGGCGTGGCGCTCGAACAGCGCCACCTGCTGCACCATCTTGCGGTAGTCGCGCACCTTGTTCTCGTGCGTCGCGAAGTGGCCGTGCCACAGCAGCGCCATCTTCTGCTCGACCGGGTGCGTGGTCTGCAGCATCCGGTTGGCCCACCAGTAGCCGAGCCGCCGCGTCTCGAGCATCGTGGCGCGCAGCCAGTAGAAGAAGCGGTCGGAGATCGGCTGCCCCGGCCGGCTGCCGCCGGGCTTCACCGCCACGCCCATCGATTCGCCCTTGGCGGTGGCGCGGTCGGTGGCCTCGGGGCGACTCTCGGGGAACTTGTCGAGCGTCGGGTCCCACAGGCCCGACTCGACGAACGGCTGCATCTTCGGGTTGGGGATGGACTCGTAGTGCACCAGCGAGCGGACGGCGCCGTCGAGCCCGAGCCGCGTCAGCGCCTCGACGTCGGCCGGCGTGCCGCCGAACCCGGCGTGCGCCAGCAGGTGCGCGGCGCGGTCGGCGTTCCATTCGGCGGCGGGCAGCGGCGTGAGATCGTCTTTCCAGGCGGCGGGGCCGGGCGACCAGCGGGAGTGAGTGGCCATCGTCGTCCTCCCCTACGCCCGAAACAAGCCGAGGCCGTCGAACTTCCGGCCCAGCACCTTGCCGGAGTCCACGCCCAGCCAGCCGTCGATGAGCGACGCGTAGACGCGGCGGAAGTCGGTGGTGGTCTCCAGGTTGTCGCCAAGTACCAAGTTGGAGAGGCTGGGCGGCGTGCCGTAGAAGCCGCCCTTCACCGCGTTGCCGATCACGAAGTTCACCTGCGCGGTGCCGTGGTCGGTGCCGAGGCTGGTGTTCTCGGGCACGCGGCGGCCGAACTCGCTGTAGACGTACATCACCACGTCGTCGGCGCGGCCGATGCGCTGCATCTCCTGGAAGAAGCCGGCGATGGCGTCCGCGCAGTACTGCAGTTGCCGGTCGTGCGGCGCCGCCTGGTTCACGTGCGTGTCGAACAGGCTGTTGCGCAGCGGCACGTAGTAGAGCTGGGTCGGGAAATCCGCCTCGACCAGCGCCGCCACCTTGTCGAGGTCGAGCAGCCGCAGGTCGGGGTTGTCGCGCCCTTTGTACTTGCTCCACGCCGCCCGCACCACCGCGGACGCCTGCGCCGCACTGCGATTCACCTCCAGCACATACTTGTGGGTGTCGCCGATCGGCGTCTGCGGGCCGCTCAGCACCTCCAGCAGCGGCTTCTCCTGCGCGAACGCCGCGCGCTGGAAGCGCATCGGGTCGATGAACACCAGCGGCACGTGGTGCTCGGCGCGCACCGCCAGGCCCTGGCTGTCGCCGATGTTGACGATGAGGTCGCCGCGGGCGCCGGTCGGGTCGATGGCCGACGCCGTGCGGCCGAGCCACCCGTACTCGTTGCCGCTGTTGGGCGCGGCGGTGTGCCAGAACGAACTCGAGGTGAAGTGCGAGAACGACGGCTGGTCGTAGCCGACGCCGTGGACGATGGCCACCTTGCCCTCGTCGTAGAGCCGCTTCAGGCCGACCAGCGACTTGTGCAGGCCGAAGTGGCCGTCGATCTTCAGCAGCTCGCGGTCCTTGAGGCCAATCGTCGGCCGATGCTTGTAGTACATCGGGTCGCCGTACGGGACGATCGTGTTCAGGCCGTCGTTGCCGCCGAACCACTCGAAGACGACCAGGATGCGGCGCGACGACGCCGCCGCAGTCGCGGCTCGGCTGGCCTGGGCCAGCGCATCCGGCACCGGGCCAAAGCCGCCGAACAGGCCGAAGCCCAGCCCGCCGGCGCCCAGCCGCATCACGTCGCGGCGCGACACCCCGGAATCGGCCCAGGAACTCTTGATGATCATCGTGGTCTGCCCCTCAGGTGGCGGAACGGGCCGATGATACCGCCGGACGGTCCTGTTACGATGGCCGGGTCGCGTGCGCGGCGGAGGGCCCGATGAGCGAGCGGAGACACGGCGGGATGGCGGCGGTGATGGCGGCAGCGGGCGTGCTGGCGATGGCCTCGTGGGCCGGAGCCGGTCCCCTGCAGGACGACCTGGCCGCCCGCAGGGCCCGGTTGATGGAGAAGCTGGGCCCGGACGCGCTGGCCATCGTGTGGAGCGCGCCGACCAAGGTCTATTCCCTCGACGTGGACTACGAGTTCCGCCAGGACAGCCACCTGCTTTCCCGCACCGTCATAAACCAGGATGACACGCTCCTGGTGCTGCTGCCGGGCGCCAGGACGCGCAAGGAGATCCTGTTCACGCGCGAGCCGAACCCGCGGCGCGAGCACTGGAACGGCCACACCCTGACCAAGGAAGAAGCCACCGCGCAGAGCGGCATCGCCACCGTGTACTACACGGGCGAGTTCGAGGCGTTCGTCACGGCGATGTTCAATCGCCAGATGTACGGCGGGCGCCGCAACGAGGTCTCGCCCGAGTTCGACACCTTCTTCGACGCCGTCGCCGCCAACCGCGCCAAGCTCGCCCTGGCGTTCGGGCCGCGGCTGGCGCCGTCGGCGCCGCTCACCCCGGCCTACGAGTTCGCCGCCAAGGCGCGCGACCGCTTCCTGAACGTGGCCTTCGTGGACACCTGGCCGCTGATCTCCGACCTGCGGCAGATCAAGACCAGCTACGAGCAGACGCAGATGGAGAAGAGCGGCGTCATCTCGAGCAACGCGCACATGGCCGGCATGAGCGCCGCCAAGCCGGGCCGTTTCGAGTACGAGGTGGAAGCGGCCATCGAGCAGGTCTACATGCAGAACGGGGCGATGACCTGGGGCTACCCGTCGATCGTCGGCAGCGGCCCCAACGCCACCATCCTCCACTACAACGCGTCGAGCCGGCAGATGCAGGCCGGCGACCTGCTACTGGTGGACGCCGCCGGCAACTATCAGGGCTACACGGTGGACATCACCCGCACGTATCCCATCAGCGGCACGTTCACCGAGGCGCAGAAGGACATCTACCGCATCGTGCTGGCGGCGCAGGAGGCCGGCATGGCCGCTGCGAAGATCGGCAACAAGACAGCGGACGTCGAGAAGGCCGCCGAGGAAGTGGTGAAGGCCGGGCTGCTGAAGCTGGGGCTCATCACCGACGCCAGCGGCGACCAGTTCCGCACCTGGTACACGCACGGCATCTGCCACTGGATCGGCATGGACGTGCACGACGTGGGCGACTACCAGAAGCCGCTCGCCGCCGGCATGACGTTCGTGGTGGAGCCGGGAATCTACATCCGCCCACAGGCGCTCGACGAGCTGCCCGACACGGCGCCGAATCGCGCCTTCCGCGACGCGGTGAAGGGCGCGGTCGAGAAGTACAAGTTCACCGGCGTGCGCGTGGAGGACTCGTTCCTGCTCACCGCCAGCGGGTTGAAGCGGCTGTCGGCGACGGTGCCGCGGACCATCGAAGAGGTCGAGCGGTTCATGAAGACGGGCGAGCGACCGACGTCGCAGAACTAACGGCAGCAGCGGCGAGACGTAGGGCAGGGCTTCCGCCTTCGCCAAGGCTTCGGCGGACCGCCGCAGCTCGAAGAGCGGAGGCTGGTCAGCCCTGCCTCCGGGCGGCTCTGAAGAGGCGCCCTACGAAGGAACATCGCCGAAACGTCGTGCGAGCGCCACCGCGTCGGCATAGTGCACCAGCGACAGATCTGCCTGGCGAATCGCCGCGACGACCGCGTCCCTGTCGAGGACCCGGCCGGCAGCACCGCACGTGCGGGCGCACTCGATACGCAGCGCCGCGTGACACAGCGTGAGCCACGCGGCCAGTGACTGCGCGGCGTCGGCCTGCCAGGTGATCCACGCGCCGAACGCGCGGGCGGCGAGGTAGCGTCCTGCGGCCGGCGCGAACGCCGCCCAGACCGGCGCGACGAATGTGGCGTCGAGCGCCGCGAGGTCGGGCGGCGGCGGGTCGGGCACCCAGGGGCCGCGGCAGGCGTCGGCGGCAACGTCGGACCACGCCGGCCAGGTAGCCGCGTTGGCCAGGCGCGCTGCGGCGACATCGATGTCATCGCCGCGGCCCTCGGCGGGCAACGCCGCCACGGCCGCCGCCAGCGACCGTCCAGACGCCGGCACCCAGCCGGTCAACCGCGTCGCATCGGCAGCCACGCGCGCCACCGCCCGCTCGGGCGATGCCTCGGCCCCGGCCCCGGCGAGCACCTCGACGACGTGCGCCTCCCACGCCGTGAGCCCGTCGAGATCCATCAGCACGCGCTCGGTGAGCCGCGGCGGCAACTGGCCGCGCGCGTCGAGCCCCTCGGGCACGTCGCGGCTCGGCACCGGCGGCGGCCCCTCGACGATGGCCAGCGGCGCGTCGTGATCGACCAGCATCGCCGCCGCCGTCGGGCAGTAGTGCGACAGCGACACGCGGACGCCGCGATCGTCCACCAGGCAGATGCGCGGGAAGTGCTGGCACGACGACGGCAACGCCGCGTGGCCGAGACCGGCGTGCAGGCCGCAATAGCGCTCGCGGCTGCCGGCCCGCACGGTGAGTGGCGGCGCCGGCACGTGGAACACGCAGCCGCCGTGGGCCTGGCGGAACGTGCCGCGCACGTCACCCGGTGCGTGGGCGGCTTCGTCGAGCCAGTCGGCGTGGCCGTCCACCGTCCACACCTTGCCGCGCACCACGGCGGCGTCGATGGCGGCGACGGCGGCGTGCTCCACCGGGAGCGGCCAGCCGGATCGGCAGCACGCCCCCGAGTGCCGGCAGGCGTAGTGCACGTGACACGACAGCCAGCGGACCGGCAACTCGGCGGCGCTGCTCACGACCGATACAGCTCGCCCTTCAGGTACTTCAGGCCCGAATCGCACACCACCGTGACGATGCGCGCGCCGGCGGGCAGCGCCTTGGCGCGCTGCAGCGCGATCCACACGTTGGCGCCCGACGAGATGCCGCCGAAGATCCCTTCCTCGCGGGCCAATCGCCGCGCCGTGGCGAAGGCGTCGTCGTCGCTCACCGCGACGACGGCGTCTGCGAGATCGCGGCGGAAGTTGGCCGGCGCGAAGCCGGGCCCGGTGCCTTCGATGCGATGGCCGGTGAACGGACCGGTGCCGCTCAGCGCCGGGCTCGTCGCCGGCTCGCCGGCCACGCAGCGCACGCCGGGCACCTTGTCCTTCAGCACCACGGCATTGCCCGAGAAACAGCCTGAGGTGCCGACCATCATCGCGAACTCATCGACGCGGCCGTCGAGCGCCTCGAGGATCTCGGCGGCCATCGCGTGGTAGCCGGCCGGGTTGTCGGGGTTGTTGAACTGGTCGGTCCAGAACGTGTTCGGTTCGGTGGACAGCTCGCGCGCCCGGGCGATCAGCGATTGAATCAAGGCCGGCGTGATCTTGTGGCCCTCGCTGGGCAGCACGTCGAGGTGCGCGCCGAACGCGCGCATGGTCTGCAGCTTTTCTTCGGCGAAGGCATCGGACGACACGAAGTGGGCGCGGTAGCCGAGCGCCGCGCACACCATGGCCAGCGAGCTGCCAGTGCTGCCGCCGGTGTACTCGACCACGCGTCCGCCTGCCTTCAACTGGCCGCGGGCGATGGCGCCCTGCACCATCGACAGGGCCATCCGGTCCTTCATGCTGCCAGTCGGGTTGGCGCCTTCCCACTTCACCCAGATCTCGACGCCGTTGTCGGGGACCACTTTCTCGAGCCGGATGAGCGGCGTGCCGCCGATGTGCATCTCTCTACTCCTGCAGTTCGTCGAGCCGATCGAAATCGGCATCGGCGTGAATCATCGAGGCGTGGTAATGGGCGGCGCAGGCCGACAACAGCACGTCGGTCGCCGGCGCGGTCACGCCCCGCGTCCGACTCGCCCGGGCCAGGGCCATCGCGCGCGTCCAGACCTCATCCGTGATCGGGAGGTCCGGCACGTGCCGTTCGAGATCCCGAAGCACGCGTCGCTCACGCTCGCCCGCGCCGTTCCACAGCTCCAGCCTGACCATCGCGCACCAGCACGCCGTGCCGGCGACGAGGGCGGCCTCGACCTTGGCCCGCACCGCGGCGTCGCCGCTGGGGCGCAGAAAGTGAATCCACGCCGAAGTATCGACCAGCACCACGGGCGTCGTTCACCCCTTCCGGCGCAGCCGGTGCAGGTCGTCCACGCTCAGCAGGTCCGGGCACGATCCGGCGTGCTTGACCAGCGCCGCCATCCGCCGCCGGTGGTTGAACTCGGTGAGCGCGGTGACGATCGCCTCCCGCTTGGTGCGCGCCCGCGTGAACCGCATGGCATCCGCCAACTCGTCGTCGGGAATATCGACGGTGGTCTTCATGATTCCATTCTACCGCGATCGAGAATCCTCTGTCGCCGGCAGGCCGGGCCTATTCGCCCGCGCTGATCTCGGCATCGGCCTCGATCTCGACCAGGTATTCGCGGCCGACCAGGCGAGCCTCGACCAACGTGTTGGCCGGCTGGATGGCGCGGAAGCGCTCGCCGTGGGCGCGGGCCACCGCCTCCCAGTGCTCGATGTTCGAGACGAAGACGCGCGTGCGCACCACGTCCTCGAGGCGTCCGCCGAGCGACTGCAGCGCGCCGGCGATCTTGTCGATCACGGCGTGGGTCTGCGCCGCCGGGTCGGCGCCGCCGAGCAGGCGCGTGCCATGGGTGGCGGTGGTTCCCGACACGGCGATGCGCCGGCCCGACCGCACCGCGCGGCTGTAGCCGGCCATCGGCTCCCACGGCGTGCCGCTGAAGCAGCGGCGGGTGCCGTCGGCGCCCTCGCGCACCTCATACGGCGCCGGGAACGTGGCGACGTGATGGCTCAGGTCGCCCGAGGCGGTGAGGAACGGCGGCACGCGGTACTCGTCGCCGCAATCGCCCGGAATCGGCGACAGCGTGGCGATGGCCGCTTCGAGCGTGAGGCGATCGTCTTCGTCGAGCGCCAGCCTGCCCAGGCGCAGGTTGTCGTCCACATGCGATCGCTCGCCCAGCCGGGCGCCGACGATCACCGCGGCCACGCCGGGCTGCTGCATCACGAAGCGCGTCGCCACGTTGGCAATCGACACGCCGTGGCGATCGGCCACGGCGCGCGCCGCGCGCAGCACGCGCTGCAGCGCCGGCCAACCGCCGGCCACGCGGATGAACCGGCCGTATTTCATCTGCGACCAGGTGCCCTGGCGCTCCCAGTCGGGCTCGGCGGCGCCGAGCCAGCGGTCGCTCAGCCAGCCGCCGCACAGCGTGCCATAGGCCAACAGCGACACGTCGTATTCCTGGCACACGGCCGCCAGCAGTCCGGCGGCGCGGCGGTCGATCAGCGACGCGCTCACCTGGTTCGAGACGATCGGAATGCCGCTGGCCAGCACGAGGCGCAGGTGCGCGGCGTCCACGTTGGTGAGACCGAGGTGCCGGATCAGCCCCTCGCGCTGGAGGTCGTGCAGGTGGAACAGCGCGTCGAGCCAGAACGGGTCGGCGTAGTTCCAGGCGTGGAACTGCAGCAGGTCGAGGGCCGGCACGCGCAGCCGAGTCAGCGCGCGCTCGACCGCGGCGCGCACGTCGGCGGCGGTCACGGGTCCGGGTGGCGGCACCCACTTGGTGAAGAGCTGGACGTGGTGGACGCCCTCGCCCTCGTGCGGGCGGGCCCGGCCGGCGATGAGCTCCGCCGATCCGTAGTGGTCGGCCATGTCGAACGACGTGAAGCCGGCGTCGATGTACGGGTGCATGGCCCGCGCCGCGGCGTCGAGGTCCAACGTGCGGCCGTCGCGCTCCATGTCGGCGATCTGCCACAGCCCGGTGACCACCCGGGAGATCGTCAGCCCCGGGGCGAGTTCGATGCGTTCCACCACGGACATCTGTGCGCTCACTCCGGGGGCAATGCGGCGAAGCGGGCCGTCACGTCCACGCCGCGCGCCCGCAGCCGCCCCATCTCTCGACCGTACACCACCGTGGCCAGCGCCATCACGATGGCCCACACCGGCGTGCTCTTGAAATACCAGGCCGCCGGACCGGTCACGTCGCGCCAGGTGTGCACGGCCAGGAACAGCGCCAGCACCGCCGCCGCGGCCGCCGCCACCAGGTGACGCGGACCAGGCGACGCCAGCACCGTGATCGCCGCCGCCAGCGGCGGGTTGCGCCTCGGCAACGCCAGCACCGTGAGCGCCATCAGCAGGAAGTTGATGAGCATGGCCGTCACCAGGATGTCCACGCCCAGGAACCAGTCGCCCGCCAGGTGGCAGCCAATCACGCTCAGCGTGGCCATGCCGGCGCTGAGCAGGATGGCGACGTGCGGCGTGCGGTACCGCGGGTGCACCGCAGCCACGCGCGCCGGGAAGATGCCGTCCTCCGCCCACGCGAACATCAGCCGCGACACGCCGAGCAGCATCGCCGGCAGGTCCTTCACCAGCGCCACCGACGCGCTCGACACGATCACCACCGTCCAGAACGGCGGCAGCACCACGCCGAGCAGGCCGGGGGCAGTCACGTCGCGGCGCGCCGCCTCGGCGGCCACGTAAGCCCACGGCGCGGTGTGATAGACCGCCGCGGTGAACAGGAAATAGAACAGCGCCACGGCGCCGACGGCGATGAAGATCGCCAGCGGCAGGTCGCGGCCCGGACGCCGCGCTTCCCCGCCGGCCTGGGCGATCGAGTCGAAGCCGATGAAGGAGGCGAACAGCAGCACCGACGCCGGCAGCAGGGTGAGGCGAAGCGGCGCCGCCGTGCCGGTGACCACCGGTGACGCGCCGCGCGCCGCCAGGGCCTGGAGGAAGTCCACCTGGTCGTGGGCGAAGCCGTCGACGATCACCACCGAGCCCAGCGCCAGGGTGAGGAACATCAGCGGCACCATCAGCCGTTCGTAGGCCTTGATGCCGAGCAGGTTGAGGCCGGTGGCCGCCCACAGCACGCCGAGGGCGATGGCCATGCGCACGACGCCCATTTCGAGCATCGCCGCCGCGGCCGGCCAGCCCATGGCCACCGCGATGTCGCGCAGGAACGGCGCGATCAGGAACGACACCACGCCCATCACCACCGCAATCGCGAACCACTGCGAGAACGACGCGACGAAGCCGAGGTAGGGACTGAGGCCGCGGCTGGCGAACACGTAGCTGCCGCCGGCACGCGGCATGGCCGAGGCCAGCATGGCGTAGACCAGGCCGGCCAGCACCGCCGGCACGGCGCCGACGAGATACGCGGGCAGCACGTTGGGGCCGATGCCCGGCACCTGCCGTTGCAGCATGAACGGGATCACGTTCACCGCCGCGCCGACCATGGCGCACACGCCGGTGGCGACGAGCCCGAGGAGGCCCATCTCGCGCGCGAGCCCCGATCGGGCCGTCGTCTCGCGGGCGTGAGGGCCGGCGCTCATCGCCGCGCGGTGGTCGTCAGCGGCGCCGCTGCGCCCGGCGCCCGCATCGAGGCGAAGAGCGTGACGTGATTGGCGATGATGCGCGCCTTCTCGGCTTCGTTGACGTCGGTGGTCCACACGTCGCGTTCCGAGGTGCCGCCCAGCACGATGCCGTCGGCGCGCGGCATCATGTGGATGAACAGGTTGCGCTGCTCGGCGGGAATCTTCACGCCGCCGTTGGTGCTGTAAGTGATCTCCGGCTGCGGCGGCAGCAGCACCAGCAGTCCCTTGAGCGGCACCAGTTCGTCGTCGCCGAACAGCGCCTTGGCGCCCAGCCCGGTGCAGTTGACGATCAGGCTCTCGGGCAGCGCCAGCACGTCCTTCGGCGTCTCGAGCTTGCGGATGACGATCTGCCCGCCGAAGGCGAGCACGTCGTCGACGAGCGCCGGCAGATAGACATTGGGCTCGATGCGCATCTCAGGCCGCTCGATCGCGTAGGTGGTCGGAAACGGATGCTCGCCCGGCTGCAGCAGCGTCTGCTCGCTCTGCAGATGGGCCGGCAGCAGGGCGTTCGAGCCGCGAGCCGCCTCCGCCGACTCGGTCGGCGAGTAGTTGGTGATCCACGAGATGCCGTACTTCGGCCCGGCCATGACCTGCAGCTGGCGGTAGGCGATCTCGGCCGCCTGCACCAGCTGCGCGCTCCACTCCGGCGTGCGTTTGGAGAACTCGACCAGGCCCGAGGTCGGCGTCCACCCCGCCAGCGAGAAGTTCGAGGTGACTTCGGGCGGCACCCGGTCGGCGTAGACCGTGACCTGGAAGCCGCGCCGCTGCAGCACGCGCGCCGTGGTGAGGCCGACCACGCCCGAGCCGAGCACCGCGGCGCGACGCTCCGGATGCGCCATCGCCAGGTCGGCGGCCATCGTCGCCGTGCCCCACGACAGCGACATGCCCGAGCCGCCGTGGCCGTAGTTGTGGACCAGGGTCTTGGCGTCGAGCTTGCCGGCCTTCAGGACGAATCCGGTCGGCCGGTGCGGGCGGAGGCCGACGGTAGCGCGGATGACGCGTTCGGCCGACACGCGGACGAGCGGCAGCTGCACCATGGGCAGGCGCGGCGGCGCCACTGGCGGGGCGGCGACGCGCGCGGCGCGCGGCGCGCAGGCGTGCAGGCCAAGGCTGGCGAGCGCGAGCCCGCCGTGGGTCACGAAGCGACGGCGATTCACGCTACCGGCTCCGCGCCAGGTCGCTGACGATGTCGTAGTAGGCGCGCACGAAGCGGTAGAGCTCCGCCTCGTTGATCCGCTCCTGGTCGCTGTGGGCGCCGAAGCCCTTGGGGCCGTCCTCGATGTCGATGGCCGGGCCGACGCCGTAGCACTGGATGCCTTTGGCGCGAAGATACGCCATGTCGGTGGCGCCGGTGCTCATCGCCGGCAGCGTGATCACGTCGTAGTGCTTCTTCATGTTCGCCTCGATGGCGGCGAACGCGTCGGTGTTGAGGCGGGAGATGCCGTTGGGGCGCACGTCGCGGGCGCCGTAGGTCACCTCGACGGTCGGGTCGTTGACGACCTTCTTCACCATCTCGAGGAACGCCGCCGGATCCTGGTCGGGCATCATGCGCACGTCGAGCGTGGCCGACACCTCGGACGGAATCACGTTCGTGCGGTAGCCGGCCTGGATCATCGTCGGCGAGATCGAGGTGCGGATGGTCGAGGCGTGGCGCGGCTCGTTGTCGAGGAAGTACTCATCGGCGGCGTCCTGCGCCTTGGGATCGCTGCCGAGGATGGCGCGGTAGCGCTCGGCGGCGGCCGGATCCGAAATGCTCGCCAGCCGCTTGAAGTAGGCGGCGGTGGTCTCGTTGAAGCTGATCGGCGGCTTCCACTTGGCCACCGTGGACACGGCGGTGGTCAGCTTGACGACGGCGTTGGTGCGCAGCGGCACCGAGCCGTGGCCGGCGGTGCCGCGGGCCGTGAGCGTGATGGCGCGCGGGATCTTCTCCAGCGTCTGGATCGAGGCGAAGGTCACCTTGCCGCCCTGGCGGTTCAGGCTGCCGCCTTCAGCCAGGCAGAACTCGCTCTCGATCTCGGCGAAATGCTTGTCGGCCATGAACTGGATGCCGAAGCGCACCGCGCCTTCCTCGCCGGCCTCGAAGAGGGCGATCACGTCGCGGTCGAGCGGCACGTTCTGGCGCTTGAGCAGCAGCAACGCCATCACCGTGGCGGCCACGTTGTCCTTGTCGTCCACGGTGCCGCGGCCGTAGATGTAGCCATCCTGGCGCAGCGCGCTGAAGGGCGGATGGCTCCACTTGGCGGCGTCGACGTTCACCGTGTCGGTGTGCGCCATCAGCAGCAGCGGCCGCTTCTTGCCGCTGCCCTTGAGGCGCGCGACCAGGTTGGGGCGATTGGGGTCGATCGAGAAGGTCTGGGTGGGAATGCCGGCGCCCTCGAGCACCGTGCGCAGGTAGTCCACCACCGGCTTCTCGACGCCGGGCGGCGTGGTCGGCGGATCCGTGGAGTCGATCTGGACGATCGCCTGGAAGTGCTTCAGGGTCTCGGTGTCCACCGCCTTCCAGTCGATGGCGGCGGGGCCTTGAGCCGAGGGGGTCGCGACCGCGGCGAGGGTCAGCGCGGCGAGCAGCAGTCTGCGCATAGGCGCGGATCGTAGCACGTACGATTTCGCACGCCGGCGCCCGGTCTCACCCACCATTTCCGTGGGCCACTCGACAGAACCGTCGGTGCACGGCGGCCGGCGCCTTGGGCCAGCCCGGCGATCCGCCAGTTCCGTGCGTACCGCCATGGCAGTCGGCTTGCACGATGACACGCCCGTCATGTCCTCTTCCCCACGAGTCGGCGTGGCTTGTCCGGTGAGCGGCGAGCGCGCCGCGTTCGCCGACTGGCTGCGCAGCGCCGGTCTCGAACCGGTTCTCCTCGTCGATGCCTGCCTGGTCGGCGCCGACGTCACCGGGCTGCGGCTCACCGCGGTGGTGGCCGATGCCGGGCTGCTCACCAGAGACTACATCTCGGCCTTGCGGCGCGTCGACGCGCGGCTGCCGATCATGGCGGTGGGCGACGCCGGCGACCCGGCCGAACGCGTGCTCGCCAAGCGCGAGATCTCGTTCTATCCCCGGCCGATCGACCAGGCCACGTTCATGTTGGGCGCGTCGCTGGCCATCGCCGAAGGCCGGCCGGCGCGCCGCTCGCTGCGCCGCCTGGTGCCGCGGCTGCCGTCGAAGATCGACGGCGTCGCCGCCTTCCTGCTCGATGTCAGCACCGAAGGCATGCGCGTCGAAGTGCCGAGCGACGCTGGCGCCAAGCTGGGGCCGCACTTCCAGGTGCAGGTGCCGTACTCGGCAGTGGCCGTCACCGTGCGGCGGGTATGGGTGCGCGCCGAGGGCGACGAACAGCGGCGCGTGCAGTGCGGGGCGTCGCTCATCTCGTCGGAATCGCGGGCGCTCGACGCGTGGTCGCGCATGCTCGAGCATGCGCCCGAGGGAGCCGGGCGGCCGGCCCCGCCAGCCCATGCGCGGCCGGTGGCCGCGAAGGTGGCGCCCGATCGACTATTCGGCCGCGTCGTGCAACTGGTGGCCGACACGCCGCTGGTGGGCTCGCTGGCCTTGCCCTGGCGCGGGCGCTCCTGAGGCTGGCGACTCGCCCGAGCGGGGCGCCGTCGTGCCCGCGGCTGCACCGCCGCCACCGGCCTCGAACGCGCGCTAACTCCAACGCCGTCATACGGATAGCCGGCAGCGACAGAAGTATTACAGAGGCCGGCGCGGAATCCCGCTAGCATCGGTTTCGCGTATGAAGCCGACCACCATTTCCGACATCTACGGCCGCAAGGCCGCCTCCGGTCTCAACTGGATCACCTTCATCGCGATGACGGCGTTCCACATCGGGGCCGTCGCCGCGTTCTTCTACATCGACGCCGGCGCCATCCTGGCCGCCGTGGTGCTGTGGTGGATCTCGGGCAGCCTCGGCATCGGCATGGCCTACCACCGCCTGCTCACCCACCGCGGCTACAAGACGCCGAAGTGGATGGAGTACTTCCTCACCGTCTGCGGCACGCTCGCCCTCGAGGGCGGCCCGATCTTCTGGGTGGCCACGCATCGCATCCACCACCAGTACTCGGACAAGGAGGGCGACCCGCACACGCCGCGCGAAGGCGCCTTCTGGGCCCACATGGGCTGGATCATGTTCGGCAAGGCGATGCACCACGACACGGACATCCTGAAGAAGTACGTGCCTGACCTGGCCAAGGACCGGTTCCACGTCGCCCTCACCACGTGGCACTGGGTGCCGCAGGTGGTCGTCGGGCTGGCGCTGCTCGCCTTCGGCGGCCTTCCCTACGTGCTGTGGGGCACGGCGCTGCGCACGACCTTCGGCCTGCACGCCACGTGGCTGGTCAACTCGGCCACGCACATCTGGGGCAACCGCCGCTTCAAGACCCGCGACGACTCGACCAACCTGTGGTGGGTGGCGCTGCTCAGCTTCGGCGAGGGCTGGCACAACAACCACCACGCCCACCCGGTGTCGATGCGTCACGGGCTGGCGTGGTACGAGTTCGACATGAACTACCTCCAGATCAAGCTGCTCGAGAAGCTCGGCCTGGCGTGGGATCTGAAGATCGCCAAGATCGCCAAGGACCCGGCCGAGATCGTCGCGCAGGAGTCGCCGGACGCCGTCGATATTTCGGAGGCCGCACCCGTCATCTGAGGCGCGGCTTCGCCCCGCACCAACGGTGCGTGCGGCCTCGGCTAGCGGCTAGCGGCTGGCGGCTAGCGGCTAGGCCCTTACGATTCGACGTTGCACGCTTCGGGCCGGGGCCTTCCCGGCCCGAGCATCGTACAAGCCAACGCGAGCTGCCATCGTGGCAGTGTGATCCCACGAGCCGCTAGCCGCCAGCCCCTAGCCGCTAGAATCTGTCCATGACCCGCCGCCAGACCGCGACGGTCGTCTTCATCGTCCTGTGCGTCGTCCTGGTGGCGGCGGCGGTGTCGCTGAACGTCGGCTGGATCCTGCAGGGTGAGCGGCTGCTGACCGTGGTGCTGGGCGCGATCGCGTTCGCGCTGATCATCGCCGGCATCATCGTCTACACGGTGTTCCTGGTCCGCGAGCTGCACCGCACCGAGGCGCAGGACAGCTTCCTCAACGCCGTCACCCACGAGCTGAAGACGCCGATCGCGTCGATCCGGCTCTACCTCGAGACGCTGCAGTCGCGCGACATCTCCGAGGCGCAGCGGCAGGAGTTCTACAAGGTGATGCTCGACGACACGTCGCGGCTGCAGTACACCGTCGAGCAGGTGCTGCGCGCGGGCGTGGCCGGGCAGCGGCGCAAGCTGATGCATCGCGCTCCGGTGGACGTCGGCGCGCTGGCCGTGGAGTGCATCGAGACGGCGCGGCGGCGGCACCAATTGGCCGACGACGCGGTGACGCTGGCGGCGGCGCTGCCGGCCACGGCGCTGATCGTCGAGGGCGACGGCGACGAGCTGCGCACGGCGATCGGCAACCTGCTCGACAACGCCGTGAAGTACTCGCGTGACGCGGTCCGTGTCACGGTGGAAGTGGCGCTGCCCTCGCCCGATACGGTGTGGGTGCGGGTGAAGGACCGCGGCGTCGGCATCCCGCGGCGGCAGCTGCGCCGCATCTTCAACCGCTTCTACCGCTTCCAGGCCCGCGGCTACAACGTGAAGGGCACCGGGCTCGGGCTCTACATGGTCCGGTCGATCGCCCGCCAGCACGGCGGCCGGGCGTTCGCCGAGAGCGAGGGCGAAGGGCGCGGCGCGACCTTCACGCTGGAGCTGCCCACGCTGTCGCCGCGGGACGCCGCATGAGCCGCATCCTCGTCGTCGAGGACGAGCAGCATCTCGCCGACGGCCTGCGCTTCAACCTCGCCGCCGAGGGCCACGACGTGGACGTCGTCGGCGACGGCACGGTGGCGCTCGACCGGCTGCGGGCCGAGCGCGACGCCTACGACGCGGTGGTGCTCGACGTCATGCTGCCGGGGCGCAACGGCTTCGAAGTGGCGCGGACGCTGCGCGCCGAGAGCGACTTCGTGCCAATCCTGATGCTCACCGCGCGCAGCCGGCCGGAAGACGTGCTGGCCGGGTTCGAGAGCGGCGCCGACGACTACCTGCCGAAGCCGTTCGAGCTGAACATCCTGATGGCGCGCGTCCGCGGGCTGCTGCGCCGCAAGCAGTGGCTGCGCGGCCCGACGCAGACGCCGCCGGCCGTCCCGCCCGTGGCGACGCCGCCGGCCGACGTGCTCCAGTTCGCCGGCCATCGCCTCGACCTGCGCGCGCTGGAGCTGCACGCCAACGACCGCGCCTATCGCCTGACGGTGATGGAGGCCGACCTGCTGGCGTATCTGGTGCGGCATGCCGGCGCCGTCGTGTCGCGCAAGACGCTGCTCGACGACGTCTGGGGGCTGCACGAGGACACCGACACGCGCGCCATCGACAACTTCATCGTCCGCCTGCGCCGGTATCTGGAGAAGGACCCGGCCCGTCCGCAGCTGATTCAGACCGTCCGCGGCATCGGCTACAAGCTCCAGTTGTAATCGGCTCTGGGTCGATGGCTCGGAGTCGTTGACTCAGAGTCAGTGACTCAGAGCCGATTACAAACCGTGCAGTTTCAGCCACACGAACGCGAGGGTCTGGGTGGCGCGGAAGTTGTCGTCGCTGACCAGGAGCAGCGTCCGCGAACCGTCCGGCGCGGGCGGGCCTTCGGCGATGCCCTCGAAGTTCGACAGCGTCGCCAACGCGGCCGGCATCCGCGCCGCCACCGTCGTCAGGTCGAGCAGCAGGCGCTTCCGTGCCGGACGCACCGTCGCCCCCGCCAACGACGCCCGCGACGACACATCCTCGGCGCCGCTCACGTCCACGAGATATAGCCGCACGGGGTTGAACGCCGGCGTATCCGCCGCGCCCACCAGGCAGGCGCGCTCGAGCGCGACGAAGCGCCGGTCATCGAGCGCGTAGAGATCGGCCAGGCCGTTCTCGCCGTCCTGGCAGGCGGCGCCGTAGCCGGGCTGCCTCGGCGTCGGGTCGAGGGCGTAGGCCCACTCCCGCCCCGGACGCCACGCCGCTCCGTCCGCCCGAAACTCGATCAGCCGCACCCGCCCGCCACGCGACGCGCTCGATACCGGCCCGTCCTGCGCCAGCGGCTGCTCGAGCCCACTCACCAGCCGGCCATCCGGCGTCCTCGTCAAGCTCTCGAGACCGAGGTTGTGGCGGACGCCGCCGCTGGCGGCGATGGCGTAGCTGTGGGGCGGATGGCTCACCGTCGTGACCACGCCGTCGCGCGTCACGCCGAGCAGCGCCGGTTGCCGCCGCACGCCGTCGCGATCGGTGTGACCCTCGTTGCTGACGACGAACGACCCGTCGGGCAACACGACCAGCCCCTCCATGTCGAGGCGATCGAGCGCGGCCCGCGCCGCCGTGTCGGCGGACGCCGTCAGCATCAGCACGCCGCGCACCGACACCGCCGGTGCGCCGCTCGCGACATCCACGTCGAGCCACGCCAGCCGCGGCTGCTGGACGTCGTCGCTGGCGGCCAGCCACCGGCCGCTGACGCGGTCGAACGCCAACGCCGAGAAGCTGCCGAGGCGGAGACCGCTCCGGGCCAGTCCCACCGTATTGGGCGGATAGGCCACGCCGCCGAGATAGTCGAGACGCACGGCGTCGGGCTGCACGACCGGCCGATCGAGACGCGCCGCACACGCCGCCGCCAGGGCGATGCCGGCCAGCGCCAGCAGACGAACGCCAGCGGCGACGAATGGCGGTAGACTCGGTCGTCGTGCCATCCAGGAGTTGACCGCCATGAGCTTCATGCGTTCCGTGTGTCTCGGTGCCACCCTGTTCGCGTTCGCGTCCCCGGCCTTCGCCCAGAACCCGGGCGCGGCCGCCGTCAAGGCCCAGTTCGGAATGATCAGCGGGGTGCTCGCCCGCACCGCCGAGAAGATCCCAGAAAACCTCTATGTGTTCAAGGCGACGCCCGAGGTGCGATCGATGGGGCAGCTCATCGGCCACATCGCCGACGCGCAGTTCATGATGTGCGCGGCCGCGGCCGGTGAGAAGCCGCCGCAGGGCGGCATCGAAAAGGCGATGACCTCGAAGGCCGACCTCAGCAAGGCCCTCGCCGACTCGTCGGCCTACTGCAACAAGGTGATCGACGGGATGACCGATGCCAAGGGTATGGAGGTGACCAAGTTCTTCACCGGCCCGACGCCGCGTCTGATGGTGCTCACCTTCACCATCGCCCACAGCTACGAGCACTACGGCAACCTGGTCACCTACATGCGGCTCAACAAGATCGTCCCGCCGTCGAGCGAGAAGGCGGGGATGGACTGACTAGCGGCTAGGGGCTAGCGGCTAGCGGCTCGGGAAGGAAGAGACTGGGGCGTGTCGGCTACGCACCGCCGGGTAGCCGGATTGAGGGCGGCGGCGCTTCTCGTCGCCGCCCTCGCCTCGTACGGCTGCGGGCCGGTGTACTGGCTCGGCGTCAAGCTGTTCTACGACAAGGCGCCGGCGCCGCCTTCGGTGGCGCTGGCGGTGCCCTACGACCCGACCGCGCCCGCCGATCCGAAACGGCAGCTCGATCTCTACCTGCCGGGCGGGCGTGACGTCCCGCTGGTCGTCTTCGTGCACGGCGGCGGCTGGGCGTGGGGCGATCGCACGCAGACCTTCGGCGGCGCCGACATCTACGGCAACATCGGCCGATTCCTCGCCAGCCAGGGCATCGGTGCGGCGGTGATCGGCTACCGCCTGCTGTGGCCCATGGACTGGCAGTCGCAGGTCGGCGACGTCGCCCGCGCGGTGGCGTGGGTGCAGGCGCACGCGGCCGAGAACGGCGGGCGGGCCGACCGCATCTTCCTGATGGGCCACTCGGCCGGTGCGCAACTGGCGGCGCGCGTGGCGACCGATCCGGCGTGGCTCACGCAGGAAGGCGGTGACCGCGCCGGCATCTGCGGCGTGGTGGCGGTGAGCGGCGCCGCCTACGACCTGGGCGACATCGACACCTACCGCGCCGGCTTCGACCCGCTGTACTTCGCCGAGCGCTTCGGCGGCAGCCGGCTCGACGGCACGTGGTGGCGCGACGCGTCGGTCGTGCCGTTCCTCGACGCCGGCGACCCGCCGTTCCTGATCGTGTCGGCCACCGGCGAAGCGCCGGGCCTGCGGCGTCAATCGGCGCTGTTCCACGCCGCGCTCGGCAAGGCCGGCATCACCTCACGGCTGGTCACCGTGAAGGGCTCGAGCCACGAGCGGATCATCCTGGAGCTGAGCCGCGCCGACAAGACCGCCGGGCCGGCGGTGCTGGCGTTTCTGCGCGACACGCCCTGCCCGCGCTGAACGCCGTCAGTCCCTCGGCGTGCTCCCCACCGGCAGCGACGTGCTGTAGTGGTCGGCGAGCCGTCGCGCGTAACCGTCGATCAGCTCGGCGACGCGGTCGCGCCGCGGCGAGGCGACGATCAACCCGGCGTGGTGCCGCTTGGTGAGCCGCCACACCACTTCGGGATCGGCGAACTCGGCGAGATCCGGCCATTCCTGCTTCGCCAGCGACGTGACCAGGCCGGCGTAATCGCTGCGCAGCGGCGGCGGCGCGTAGGCCGACCGCCCGCCGGCCAGTTCCACCTTGGCCCACTCGGCCCACAGGTTCATGCCGGTGGCCGCCTCGACCAGCTCGACGATGTGCGCGCCGCCGACCCGCGCCGACGTCTCGAGGAAATACCACTGTCCGTCGGCGCCGTGGATGAACTCGGTGTGCGACACGCCGCGCACCAGGCCGAGTGCGGTGAGCACGGCGCGGTTCACGGTCTGCAGCGCGCGGTCGTCGGCTCCGCCGCGTTCGACCAGCTGCGTGGTGAACACGCCGCCGCCGTGCGACACGTCGAAGGGCGGCCGGCCGTAGCGGCTGGCCACCGCTACCAGCACCTCGCGCTCGTAGACGACGCTGTCCACGTGGAAGACGGCGCCGGGCACGAACTGCTCGAGCAGGTGGAACGACGCACGATCGCCCAGGCCGTCGACGAGCGGCCACAGTTCGGCCTCGCTGTGGACCTTCTTGATGCCGATGGTGCCGGCTTCGAGCCGCGGCTTCAGCACCCACGGCGCCGGCACGCGGGCGCAAAAGGCGCGCAGCTTCGCCTCGTTGAGCACGTGCACGAACGGCGGCACGCGGATGCCGGCCTCGTCGGCGCGCAGCCGCATCGCGAGCTTGTCGCGGAAGTAGCGCGTGGTCGTCTCGCCCATGCCGGGCACGCGCAGGTGCTCGCGCAGCGCCGACGCCTTCTCGAGATCGAAGTCGTCGAGCGGCACGATGCGATCGATGGCCACGTGACGGGCGAAGTGGCTGGCGCCGAGGATCAGATCATCGAGCTTCCAGCGGTGGTTGTCGTCCTTGACGAAGAAGATGTCGTCGAGGCTGTCGCGCGGCCAGTCGGCGTCACGCAGGCTCTCGGAGGTCACCAGGTAGACGCGCGCGCCCTGCCGCTTCGCCTCACGCAGAAATGCCTGGCCCTTGTGGTACGACGCGATGCACAAAATGGACAACGGTGCGGCCATCTGGTCCCCTGGTCGACGTGGGGCCGCATGCTACCATTCGCCCCCGTGAGCGTGTTCGACGAGCCGCCCGCGGAGCCCTCGGCGCCGAGCCGCCTGCCGCTCGTGGTGGGCGGCGTGGTGGTGCTGCTGGCCATCGTCGGCGCGATGGTGTTCCTCGGCGGCGAGGACGACGACGCGCCGGCGACCACCGCCGCACCCGCTGCCGCACCGCGCCCCGGCGCTGCGGCGCCGGTGCCAAAGAGTGCACCGCCGCCGGCCGCGACGCCCGCGCCCGCCGCGGCCGCGCGCCGTCCAGCGGCGAAAGCGGCCGAGCCCGAGGCCGCCCCGGCCGAAACCGCGCCGCGGGCTGACGCCGGCGTGCTGGTGGTGGAATCGGACGTGCCGGGCGCGTCGGTGTTCCTCGACCGCGAGTTCGTTGGTACGGCGCCGGTCACCCTCAAGGATCTGGCGCCGGGGTCGAAGCGGCTGAATCTCTCGGCCGAAGGCTTCGACGGCATCTCGCGCACCGTCGAGGTCGCGCCCGGCGAGCAGACCGTGACCATGCGCTTCCGCGAGGTGCGCCTCAACGCCACCGCCGGCGTCGCCCACAAGCACGGCATGGGCGGCTGCGAGGGCACCCTGCGCGCCACGGTCGACGGCCTGAGCTACGAGACCAGCAACAAGGGCGACGCGTTCACGCTGCGCTACGAGCAGCTGGAGACCTTCGAGGTGAACTACCTCGAGAAGAACCTGCGCGTGAAGCAGCGCGGCGGCAAGACCTGGAACTTCACCGATCGGCAGGCCGACAACGCCGACCGGCTGTTCGTGTTCCACCGCGACGTGCAGGCGGTGCGCGACAAGCTCGCCAAGGGCTATACGGCAGCGCGTTAGCCCGGCCGTAGCACCTGTCTTGACTGTCAAGCAGGCTGCCAGGGTCGCTGCGCTTTGACG
>CAYUAX010000071.1:0-19604 GCA_964442845.1 uncultured Bifidobacteriaceae bacterium
GACCAGAGTCGCCCGGGCCGTGGCGGCCCGGCCGGCCAGAGCGACCGCGGCGGGCCGGGTCGCGGCCAGCAGGCCCCGCAACCGGCGCTCGGTGGCGTCGCGATCGAGCGTGGCGGCGCGGTGCTGGCCCTCGGCCAGGGCGCGGGCGACGCCGTTGCGATCGAACAGCGGCACCGGCACGGTGACCGCTGCCACGCCGGTGTTGAAGCCCGCCGTGCGCTTGTAGCCCGCCGTGACGCCCAGGTCGGGCAGGCGGCGGGCGTGTTCCAGGTCGAATGCCGCCGCGGCGGCGGCGATGGCGCTGGCGCCGAGCACGAGCTCGGGATGCGTCGGCGCGATGGCGGTCGAGTCGGCGGGCAACGGCGGCGGTGGCAGCGGCTGGAGCTGATCGATCGCGACGTCGCGGCCCAGCCGGGCTGCCAGCGTAGCCACGCCGCGCGCGGCGGCCAGCTCGGCGCGGGTGCGATCGACGGCGGCGCGGGCCTCCTCGGTGCGCAGCTTCAGCAGCTCCGATTCGGGCGCGGTGCCCACCGCGACGCGCCGGCCGACGACCCGCACCGCCTCGGCCAGACTGTCGACGTGTGCGGCGAGCGCGCGGGCGTGTTCACGCGCCCGCAGCGCGGCCAGATAGTCGGCGCTGACGGCGCTGGCCACGCCGCGCCAGGTCAGCGCCTGGTGGGCGCCGGCGGCGGCGGCCGCGGCGGCGGCCGCGGCGCGGCGGGCCTCGCGCTTGCCGCCGAGTTCGAACGGCTGCGTGAGGGTGACGAAGACGTCGAGCGGCAGACCGCCGGGGGCGTTGGTCGGCCAGTTCTCGGATCGGACCTCGGCGAAGGGATTGAGGAACCGGCCGGCGCGCTCACCGGCAAGGCGGGCAGCGTCGGCCCGCGCCGCCGCCGCGGCCAGCTCGGGGGCTTGGCCGCGGGCTGCAGCCAGCGCCTCGGCGAGCGACAGCGGCGGCGGCTGGGCGGCCGCCGAGGCCGCCAGGAGGCACAGCAGCGCGGCTGCGCGCATCGCCACGGGGATCACGCGCCCTGTTCTACCAGCCGTGCATGAGAGGGCCATGAGAGCGCTTGTGCGCCTCGCGCATCCCACGCACAATCTCAGCGCCGCCGCGCGCGGCGTCCGAGGAGGGTGCGTGATGAAACGTCTAGGGAAGTGGCTGCTCGCGATCGTCGGGCTGCTGGTGGTGGCGGCCGGGGCGTTCGTCGGCTATTTCTACGTCCGCTATCCCGACGTGCCGCCGGCCGAAGTGGTCACGGTGCCGAAGACGCCCGAGCGCGTCGCGCGCGGCAAGTACCTGGCCGAACACGTCACCGGCTGCGTCGTGTGTCACGCCGAGCGGTCGTGGGGGCAGTTCAGCGCGCCCGTGGTCGCCGGCACCCGCGGCAAGGGCGGTCAGCGGTTCGGCTTCGGCCTCGAGCCGTTCGTGATGTACGCGAAGAACATCACCCCGGCGGGCATCGGCGAGTGGACCGACGGCGAAGTGATCCGCGCGATCGTCTCGGGCGTGAGCCGCGACGGCACGCCGCTGTTTCCGCTGATGCCGTACCCGCACTTCGCCAGGATGGCCCGCGAGGACGTCGAGGCCGTGGTCGCCTACTTGCGCACGCTGCCGAGCGTGCCGAACGAACCGACGCCATCGCGCCAGCTGAACTTCCCCCTGCCGATCGTCGTGCGGACGATTCCCGCCGCGCCGTCGCATCGGCCGATTCCGCCGATGACCGATCGGGTCGCCTACGGCGAGTACATGGTGAACGCGGCCCTTTGTTCGGACTGCCACACGCCGATCGACGACCAGGGGGCGCCGCTGCCGGGCCTGGACTTCGCCGGGGGCATGTCGTTCAGGCCCAACGGCGTCGGCCTGGTGCGCTCGGCCAACATCACGCCCGACGCCGGCACCGGCATCGGCACCTGGACCGAAGACCAGTTCCTCGACAAGTTCCGCGCCTTCCGCGGCGCGCCGCCGCGTACGCTGGAGGGGGCCGAGCGGCTGCAGAACACCGAGATGCCGTGGATCGATTACTCGGGGATGACCGACGACGACCTGCGGGCGATCTACGCCTACCTGCGGTCGCTCAAGCCGGTCGTCAACCGCGTGGAGAAGTTCCCGCCGGCCTGACGAGACGGGGCGGGGCTACCCGAGCTGCGTCAACGCGGCTTCTGCCCGGCGGTGCGCGGCGGCGGCCAGATCGTGCTCGGCGCGGCGCTTCTTCAGCACCCGCTCGGCGTCGTCGAGCGCGATCTCGGCGCGGCGCAGCACCGCGCGGGTGTCCTCGACGGCCTTCTCAGCGGCCTTGCGGCGTTCGCGGGCCTCGCGCTCGGCGGCCCGGGCGGCCAGCGCCCGTGCCGCGGCTGCGTCGTCGTCGCCGGGGGTGCCGCGGTCGCTCCGCGCGGCGCCGGTGGCGGTCGTGGACGGCGGCACCATCCGCAACGTGGGCCGCTCGGCGACTGCGAACCCGGCCAGCGCCGCGAACCCGGTCGGCGCCAGCGGCTTCACGAGCCGGCCGTTGGCGTCGGGCGACGGCAGCACCTGCAGCGTGTCGCGCACGGCGTCCAGCGTCGCCTGGGTCACCGGGTGTCCGGCGGCGGCGAGTACCTCGCGGGCCTCGGCGAGGGTCGCCTTCACCGCATCGCGATGCGCCTGTTCGGCGGCGGCGACGTCGGCGGCCTTGCCGGCCAGCGTCTCGCCGTGCGCGCGCCGGACGCCTTCCGCCGCGGCCAGCAGCCGATCGAGCGCGGCGCGGCGATGCCAGTGCAGTTGATTCACCGCCCACGCCGGCAGGCTCGGCTTGGCCAGCGTCTTCAGGTCGGGCCGCTTCGCCGCCTTGGCGAGCGCGTTGCGGGCGTCGGTGAAGGCATCGAGCGGACCCTGATACAGCGCGTCGATCGCGGCGTCGATGTCGGTCATGGGAGGGCGGATGGCGCCGCAGTCCGACTGTAGCGCGACCGGCGCCTCCTGCGCCTCGACGTAAGATCCACGCCGTGACCTGCGATCTCCTGGTGTCCGGGGGCCTCGTGGTCGGCCCAGGCGGCGTCCGGCCCGCCGACATCGCCGTCACGGCCGGCCGGATCGCCGCGTTGCTCCCGCCGGGCGCCACGGTGCCGGCCGCCGACGTCGTCGACGCCCGCGGGCTGCACGTGCTGCCCGGCGTCATCGACACCCACGTCCACACGCGCCATCCCGGCGTGCCCGAGCGTGAGGACTTCGTGTCGGGCACGTCGGCCGCCGCCGCCGGCGGCATCACGACGATCTTCGAGATGCCGATCTCGAAGCTGCCGACCAATTCCGGGGCCGCCGTGACCGAGCGGGCGGCGCTGCTGCAGCCGGACGCGGTCGTCGACTTCGCGCTCTACGGCGGCGCCGGCCACGAGAACGTCGCGGCCATCGCCGGCCAGGCGGCCGCCGGCGCGGTGGCCTTCAAGACCTTCCTGCAGCCGCCGCCGCCCACCCGGCTCGACGAGTTCTTCGGCCTGTGGTGCACCGACGTCGTCGCCCTGCGCGAGGTGATGGCCGCGGTGGCCGCCACCGGCCGGCGCCACTGTTTCCACTGTGAGTACACCCCGGCGTTCGAGACCCTGCGCCGTCAGCTCGCCGCGGCGGGGCGGCGCAGCGGTCGGGCCCACGCCGAGAGCCGTCCGCCGTTCGTCGAAGACCTGTCGGTGGCGATGGTCCTGGCGCTGGCCGAGGACCTGGCGGCACGCGTGCAGGTCGTGCACTGCTCGAGCCCGCGCGCGGCCCGGCTGGCCGCCGACGCGCGCGCCCGTGGGGTGGACGCCACCGTCGAGACCTGCCCGCCGTACCTGTTCTTCACCGACGAGGCGCTCGAGCGCCTCGGCCCCTACGCCGTGTGCAACCCGCCGCTGCGCGGCGTGGCCGAGCGCGAGGGCCTGCGCCGCGCCGTACGCGATGGCCTGATCGACGTCATCGGCACCGACCACTCGCCGTTCCTGGCCGCCGACAAGGACGCCGGCGCCGCCGACATCTTCCGCACGCCGCCCGGGCTGGCCGGTCTGGAGGTGCTGGTGCCGCTGATGCTGACGGCCGTGCACGAGGGCTGGCTGGCGCTCGAGGCGCTGCCGGCGCTGCTCTCGGGCAACGCCGCGCGCCTGTTCGGCCTGCCCGGCAAGGGCCGCCTCATGGCTGGCGCCGACGCCGACCTGACGGTGGTCGACCTCGGCGCGACGTGGACGTACGATCACCGCGCCGCCGTGACCAGGGCCCGCGACAACATGCGCATCTACGACGGCCTGACGCTTCATGGCCGCGTCGTCCATACGGTCGTTCGCGGCACCGCGGTGTGCCGCGACGGCGCGGTCGTCGGCCGGCCCGGCCACGGCCGTTTCGTGCGGCCGGCCGCGCCGCCCGGCGCATGAGCACTGGCCTCCCGACGGCCCGGCCGCGGCTCGGGATCGTCACCATCGGGCAGACGCCGCGGCCGGATCTCGCGGCGGCGTTCCAAGGTGAGGCGCCGCAGGCCGAGGTCCGGGTGACCGGCGCGCTCGACGGCGTGAGCGCCGACGACCTCGCGGCGCTCACGGCCCCCGGTGCGTACCCGTTGCTCGTCCGGCTGGCGGATGGCGCCACCGTCGAGGTGCCTCGCGACCGGCTCGTGCCGCGGGTGGCTGCCGCGGCAGCCACGCTGGCGGCCGACGGCGCCCGCCTGGTCGTCGTCGCCTGTGTGGGAGAGTTTCCAGCGCCGGCGTGTCCCGTGCCGGTGCTGGTGCCCGGGCGTCTGGTGCCGGTGGCGCTCGCCGCGCTGGCGCCCCTCGGCCCGATCGGCGTGGTGACGCCGAACGCCGCGCAGGTGCCGTGGGCGGCCGGGAAGTGGCGGGCCGACGGCTTCGACGCCGTGGTCGCCGCCGCGGCGCCGCGCGACGCCGCCGCGCTGGTGGCCGCCGCGGCCGCGTTCGCCGCGTCGCGCGTGTCGGTCGTCGTCCTCGATTGCATGGGCCACGGCGAGGCGGAGCGGGCGGCGTTGGCGGCACGCTGCGGCCGGCCGGTGATCGCGGTGCAGCCGCTCGTCGCCCGGCTGGCCGCGGCGATGCTGTAAGCTACCCGCCGTTCGTCCCGTCATGTCCGATGTCCTGCAGGGCGTGTTCAACATCACGCCGACGCCGTTCCAGCCCGACGGAGCCCTCGATCTCCCGTCGCTCACCCGCCTGACGCACTTCACCCGCGCCACCGGGGTGCAGGGGATGACCATCCTCGGCGTGCTCGGCGAGGCCGACAAGCTCACCGACGCCGAACGCGACCAGGTGATCGCCGCCACCGTGGCCGCGGCCGGCGACGGCTTTCCCATCTGCGTCGGGACGACGCATGCCGGCACCGACGGCTGCATCGCGTTCAGCCGCCGGGCGCAGGCCCTGGGCGCCCAGGCCGTGATGGTGGCGCCGCCACGGCTGGCCCGCGGCAGCGACGCGGCGCTGCGCGCGCATTACCTGGCCGTCGCCGCGGCCGTCGACATTCCCGTCGTGGTGCAGGACTTCCCGCCAGCGGTCGGCGGCATCACGATGAGCCCCGAGCTCATCGCCGGTCTCGCCGCCGAATCGGCGCGGCTGACGCACCTCAAGCTCGAGGACGAGCCGTCGCCGATGAAGGTGAGCCAGGTGCTCGCCGTCAATCCCGCGGTGAAGATCTTCGGCGGCCTGGGCGGGATGATGTTCCTCGAGGAACTGCGGCACGGCGCCGTCGGCACCATGACCGGGTTCGCGTTTCCCGAGATCCTGGTGCGGATCTTCGCCGCCCACGCCGCCGGCGACGCCGACGCCGCGGCGCGGGTGTTCTACACCTACTGCCCGCTCATCCGGTTCGAGAACCAGCCGCGCATCAACCTGGCGCTGCGCAAGCATCTGTACCACCGGCGCGGTGTGATCGCCTCGCCGCGGGCGCGAGCCCCGTTCGCCGCCGTCGACCCCGGCACGCTGGCCGATCTCGACGACCTGCTGGCGCGGCTCGGGCTCGACGTCACCGGGCCGGTGGCGATCGCCTGACCGTCTCACGCCCGATGGAGAGTCCCCGATGGATCTGAAGCTCGCCGGAAAACGTGCCCTCGTCCTCGCCGCCAGCCGCGGGCTCGGCTTTGCGACCGCGATGGGCCTGGCCCGCGAAGGCGTGTCGCTGGTCATCTGCAGCCGCGACGCCGGCCGCATCGACGACGCCGCGGCGAAGATTCGCGCCGCCACCGGCGCGCGCGTCGAGGCGCTGGCCGCCGATGTCTCGTCGGGCGAGGAGGCCGCCCGGCTCGTCGCCCACACCGTGTCGACCTTGGGCGGTCTCGACATCGTGGTGCACAACGCCGGCGGTCCGCCGTCGGGCCCCTTCTTGTCGATCACCGACCCCCAGTGGCATCAGGCGTTCGAGCAGAACCTGATGAGTTTCATCCGCCTGGTGCAGGCGGCGGTGCCCGAGCTGAAGAAGGCGGGTGGGGGGCGCATCCTCACCATCGCCTCGTCGTCGATCAAGCAGCCGGTGCCGGGCCTGGTCACCTCGAACACGCTGCGCGCGGGCGTCTGGGGCCTGGCCAAGACCTTGGCGCGGGAACTGGGCCCCGACAACATCCTGGTCAACGTCGTGGCGCCCGGGCGGATCCAGACCGAACGCATCGATGAGCTCGACCAGGCCACGGCCGGCCGGCGCGGCGTGGACGTGCAGCAGGTGCGCCGCGAGTCGGTGGCGGCCATCCCGCTCGGCCGCATCGGCACGCCCGAGGAGTTCGCCAGCCTGCTCGTGTTCCTCGCCTCCGACGCCGCCCGGTACATCAGTGGCCAGGCCATCACGGTGGACGGCGGGGCGATGACGGCCCTCTAGGGGTTGGGGGCTGGGGGCTGGGGACTGGGGCTCGTGAAGAACACGGCAGGCGCCAACAAGAGTCGACGTTCCGGAACGGCGGGACGCGCCCTGACGAACGCTAGCCGCTAGCCGCTAGCCGCTAGCGATAGTCTTCCCTCGTCGGCGCGAAGACGTCCAGCACGCGGCAGTCGGTGATTGCGCGGCCGCGGTGCGGCACCTCGGGCGGGATGACGTAGGCCGTCCCCGGCGACAACCGATGCGTGGCGCCCTCGACCGTGAGCTCGAGTTCGCCCTCGAGCACGACGACGACCTGCTCGTGCGGGTGCTGGTGTTCGGGAAACGTCGAGCCGGCCGTGGCGGTCACGAACGACTGCGAGATCCGCGGGGTGTGGACGAGTCGGGCGGTGAACCCGGGGAAGAGCTCGCGCGTGGCGAGCTGGTCGAGCCGATACAGAGGCATTGAGGGACTCCGTGTGCAGATCAGCATAGCGCCGGCGCCGTCCCGGCGCGGTCGCGATCGGTGCCGGTGGGTGCACAATGGACAGGTCGTGCCTCACGAGTCGTCGATCCGCACCGGATGCGTCGTGGCCGCGCTGGCGGCGCTGGCCGTGGCGGCGCCGCGGGCGGCGCAGGAGCCGGCCCTCGACGAGGGCCGGTTCACGGTCTTCCTGGCCGAGTTGAAGGCCGAGGCGATCGAGCGCGGCATCTCCGAGGCAGTGGCTGCCCGCGCGCTCGACGGCCTCACGCCACTGCCGGTCGTGATCGAGCGCGACCGCGGCCAGGCCGAGGTGGTCCTCACCGTCGATCAATACGTGAAGCAGCGCCTGACGCCGGTCACCGTGCGCCGCGCCCGCGAGATGGCGGCGCGCCACAAGACGCTCCTCGCCAAGGTGGGGGCGGCCTACGGCGTGCAGCCGCGCTATCTGGTCGCGGTCTGGGGCCTGGAGTCGAACTTCGGCCGCTTCACCGGCGTCCGGCCGACGGTGCAGGCGCTGGCGACGCTGGCGTTCGACGGCCGCCGCGCCACGCTGTTCCGCAACGAGCTGTTCGACGCGCTGCGCATCGTCGAGCGCGGCCATGCGTCACTCGACGACATGAAGGGCTCGTGGGCAGGGGCGATGGGGCAGCCGCAGTTCATGCCGTCGAGCTACCTGCGCTACGCCGAAGACTTCGACGGCGACGGCGAGCGCGACATCTGGGGGAATCCAGCCGACGTCTTCGCCTCGATCGCCAATTATCTGAAGGCGTACGGGTGGGACGGCGCGGCCACGTGGGGCCGGCCGGTGCGGCTGCCCGAGCCGGCGACGGCGATGATCGAGCGCGCCGGGTCGCGGGGCGAGGGCTGCCGGGCCGAGCGGGCGCTGTCGCGGCGCCAGCCGCTGGCGGCGTGGCAGGCGATGGGCGTGCGCGCGGCCGACGGCGGTCCGCTGCCGGCGGTCGATCGGCAGGCGTCGCTGCTCGCCGCTGGCGCCACCAACTACCTCGTCTACGGCAATTACGAAGCGATTCTCGGTTACAACTGCGCCCACCCCTACGCGCTCAGCGTGGCGCTGCTCGCCGATCGACTGCCATGAAACACTTCGGCGTGCGACAATTCGACGAGGCTTCGATGCCGTCGTCCCCCGACAGCACGTCCCGTCCCGCCGCCTGGATGGTCGCCGCCACCGCCGTCGGCGCCGTGGCCGCCATGGCCGCGGCGATCTGGTTCGCCGGCCAGGACCTGACGCCGGTGGCGCTGGTCGGCACGTCGCTCTTCGTGCTGCTCGGCGGTCTCGCCTTCGAGTTGGCCCGGCGACGCGCCCGCTGACGCGCCCCAGGCGGCGTTCGCGGTCCTGCGTCCCGATCTCAGGTTCGGTGCGGTGCGATCGCGCATGGTAGGCTGGGCGCCATGAACGCCAAGCTCCTCAAGGGAATCAACGAGCACCTGAAGCTCGAATTCAAGGCCTCTCACGAATACCTGGCGATGTCGGTGTGGCTGTCCGAACACGACCTGCCCGGCTTCGCCAGCTGGATGCGCCAGCAGTCGAGCGACGAGCTCCTGCACGCGCAGAAGTTCATCGATCACCTCGTCGAGCGCGATCAGAAGGTGGTGCTGCCGGCGGTGGCGCAGCCGCCCATGACGTGGGACTCGGCCGAGGCGCTCTGCACGCACGTGCTCCAGAACGAACAAGCGGTCACGGCGTCGATCAACGAGCTGTACGCGATGGCCGAAGCGGCCAAGGATCGGCCGGCGGTCGTGCTCCTGCAATGGTTCGTCAACGAGCAGATGGAAGAGGAGGCGGCGGCGCGGGCCATCCTCGGCCGCATCCGCCTCGGCGGCAAGACCGGCGTCGGCCTCCTGATGATCGACCAGGAGCTGGCCAAGGGCACGGTGCCCGGCATGCCGGCCGCGCCGGCCGCCGCCGGCGCCTGACGGCGTCGATTCGGCTCCGCGGTGCGCGTCCACCACTGGAATCCCGCCGACGGCCCGTTCTCCGAAGCGGCGCTCACGGCCAAGCTCGAGGCGATGGGCTACGCCGTGGCCCGCTACGTCTATCCGCCGGGCACGCGTTTTCCCGACCACGCCCACGACGTCGACAAGATCGACGCCGTGGTCAGCGGCCGGTTCCGCCTGGTGATCTCGGGGCACATGGCCCAGCTCGGTCCGGGGGACTGGGTCGAAGTGCCGCGCGGCCGGCGCCACACCGCCACCGTGATCGGCGACGAGCCCGTCGTCAGCCTCGATGCGATCAAGCTAGCCGCGAGCCGCGAGCCGCGAGCCGCGAGCCGCGAGCCGCTAGCCGCTAGCCGCTAGGGCCGCAGCGAAAGGTCCGACATGAAGATCGTGATGTTCGGCGCCGGGGGCGTCGGCGGCTACTTCGGCGGCCGGCTGGCGCGGGCGGGGTGCGACGTGGCGTTCGTCGCGCGCGGCGCGCATCTCGAGGCGCTGCGCCGCGACGGCCTGCGGATCGTGAGTCCGAAGGGCGATGCGCACGTGACGACGGTGCGGGTCAGCGCCGACCCGGCCGAACTCGGCCCGGCCGACGTCGTGCTGTTCACCGTGAAGCTCTACGACGCCGAGGCCGCGGCGGCGCAGCTCGCACCGCTCGTCGGCCCGGACACGATGGTGGTCACGCTGCAGAACGGCGTGGACGCGGTGGACATCGTGGCCCGGCACGTCGGCCGCGCGCACACCGCCGGCGGCGTCGCCTACGTGGCGGCGGTGATCGATCCGCCGGGCACCATCCGCCACACCGCGCTCGACGCGCTCATCGTCGGCGAGCTCGACGGGGCGATGTCGCCGCGGCTGCTGGCGTTGAAGGCCGCCGCCGATCGCGCCGGGTTCGGCTTCACCGCCAGCCCGCACATCCTGGTCGATCAGTGGTCGAAGTTCGCGCGCCTCAGCGTGTTCAGCGCGATGACCGCGATCACGCGCTCGCCGATCGGCGTGCTGCGCGCCCAGCCCGAGCTGATGGCGATGCTCGAACGGGCGGCCTGGGAGACCATCGCCGTCGGCCGCGCCCACGGCGTGCCGCTCGAGGACGGCGTGATGGGCGAGGTGCTGACGATGATGCAAGGCCTGCCGCCGCAGGCGCAGTCGTCGATGTTGTCGGACCTGGAGCGGCAGCGGCCGCTGGAGCTGCCGTGGCTGAGCGGCGCGGTGGTGCGGCTGGGCCGGGCCAAGGACGTGCCGACGCCGATCCACGAGTTCGTGGCGACCGTGCTGTCGCCGTTCGCCGCCGGCGGTTCCCCGCCCATGGTCTGAGGCACGGCCAGGTGCAGAGCCGCCACGCCTTCCTGGCTGACGAAGCCACCCTCGACGACTTCGTGACCCGCTTCCACGGCCACCGCCTGGCCAAGGCCGAATGGACGCATGGCGCGCACGTGGCGCTGTGCGCGTACCACGCCTGGGACGGCGACGTCGAGACGACGTTCGCGCTGTTACGGGACGCCATCCGCAGCTTCAACGAATCGGTCGGCACCGCCAACACCGCCACGTCGGGCTACCACGAGACGCTCACGCGGCTGTGGACGACGGTGATTGCGGCGTATCTGGGCGAGCTCGCGGCGCCGACGCGCTGGGACGCCGTGTGCGCGGCGGTCGCGCGCTACGGGGACGATCGCGGCCTCCATCGCCGCTACTACCGCCACGACGTGGTCGCCGACCCGGTGGCGCGGGCATCGTGGGTGCCGCCGGATCTGCCGGGCGAGTGAGCCGGCGCGCCGGCGATCAGGCGCGGCAGCGCGACGCGAGCAGACCCGTGGCCAGCGCCAGGTCGAGATCGGCGACCAGCAGGCCAGCCTGCCCGTAGGGCTGCCAGCACTGCACCGACGCGTCGGGCCGAATCACCGCCGACGTCGTCCCCGATCCTTCGCTGGCGGCGTTGACCGACGCGAAATAGATGGTGTTCTCGGCCGCCCGGCACAGCATGGCCTTCTCGTGGAAGCTGTTGGCCGGATCGGCGAACACCGTCGGCCGGTAGCTGCCCGGCTCGGCGACGTGCGCGTGCGGATGGAACACCACCTGCGCCCCTCGACGCGCCGCCCAGCGCACCGTCTCGGGATAGCGCCAGCCCTCGTGGCAGATGACCACGCCGAAGGTCAGCGGCCCCGCCTGGAAGGTGCGCCGTTCGCTGCCGCTGGCCGCGTAGGTGACCTCCTCCGAGGGATCGATCTGCACCTTGTCCTGCCAGCCGAGCCGCGCGCCGTCGGGGCCGATGACCAGCGCGGACAGCAGCAGCCCGGCCTCGGTCACCTTCTCGGTGCCGAGCACGACGGCGATCGCGGCGGTGCGGGCGGTTTCGGCCACCGCCGCCCACGCCCGCTCGAGGTAGGCCGGATCGGGAGGCGGAGCGGGCACACCGGACCAGCGATAGCCCGGCACGTAGCCTTCGGGAAAGCACACCACGAGGGCGCCGCGGCGTCCGGCCTCGGCCACCGCCTCGCACGCTCGCGTCACCGCGTCGTCGGGCGATGCCGCGATCGCGATGTTGGCCAAGGCGATGCGCGCCACCGGCATCGTCGTCCCCATCAGCGCCGTTCGTGGGCGACGGCGCCGCCGACCACCGTCGCCCGCACTTGACCGCCCAGCAGCGCACTCGGGTCGCTGGCGCCGACGGCGAACGGATCCAGCGACAGCGCCGACAGATCGGCGAGCTGGCCCTCGGCGATCCGGCCGGCGTCCTGCTCGCTGAACGATGCGAACGCGGCCCACGTGCTGTACCCCCGCACCGCCTCCTCCGGAGTCATTCGCTGCTCGGGGTACCAGCCGCCTGACGGCTGGCGGCTCTTGTCCTGACGGGTGATGGCAGAGTGCAGGCCGTAGAAGATGTCGTGATCGGACCCGGTGAGATCGGAGTTGAAGATCAGCCGCGCGCCGGCCTGGCGCAGGGATCGCCAGGCGTAGGCGCCCCTGATGCGCTCGGCGCCGACCCGGGCTTCGGCCCAGCCCTTGTCTTCGACGGCATGGGGCGGTTCCATCGAGGCGACGATGCCCAGCGCCCCGAACCGCGGGATGTCGGTGGGACTGACGACCTGCGCGTGCTCGATGCGATGGCGTCCCCGCCGGGCGCGTTCGTCGCTCTGCATCACGCCGGCGAGGAAATCGAGCGACTCGCGGTTGCCGGCATCGCCGATGGCGTGAATGCCCACCTGGAAGCCGGCGCGCATCATCCGCGCCACCACCTCCTGGTCGAAGCCGTAGCCGGCGCCGCTCAGGCCGCGGTGTCCCGGCTGGTCGCTGTAGTCGGCGAGCAGGCGCGCGCCCCGCGAGCCGAGGGCGCCGTCGTAGTAGGCCTTGACCGCGCGCACGATCAGCCGGTCGCCGGGCCCGCCCTGCGGCCCCTTGGCTTCCCACTCGCGGCACAGATCGGGGTCGCGGGCCGACAGCATGACGTAGACGCGAATCGGCAGTTCGCCACGGCGGTCGAGGGCGAGGTAGCCGTCGAGCATCGCGCGATCGACGCCGGCGTCGTGCACGGCGGTGTAGCCCGAGCGCGCCAGCTCGTTCAACCCGGCCAGCAGCTGCCGCTCGACCTGCGCCGCCGACGGCGGCGGCACGGCGGCCGCCAGGATCGTGGTGGCGCGATTCAGGAAGATGCCGGTCGGCTCGCCGCGGCGGTCCTTGCGGATCTCGCCGCCCACCGGCGCCATCGTGGCCCGCGTCACCTTGGCGGCGTCGAGCGCGGGACGATTCGTCCAGATCGCGAAGCCGTGCAGCGAATAAAGCACGACCGGGTGATCCGGCACGCGCTCGGTCAGCAGCCGCCAATCGGGGTAGCGGTTGGCCCACGCGCCTTCGTCCCAACCGCGGCCGACGATCCATTGGCCCTTCGGCACCGCGGCCGCCGCGACGGCGACCCGGGCCACCGCGTCGGCCTCGTCGGTGACGCCCACCAGATCCACGGCCTCCAGTTTCGCGCCCAGTTCCAGCACGTGTCCGTGCGACTCGACCAGCCCGGGCACCAGCGTCGCGCCGCCCAGGTCGATGACGCGCGTCGCCGGGCCGCGGCGCGCGTCGACCGCCTCGCGCGCCCCCACGGCGGCGATGCGATCGCCGGTGATGGCCACGGCGGCGGCGTCAGGACGCCACCCCGCCGCATCGTGCGGTGCCCCGGCACCCGGCGTGCCGTCCGCCGCCGGCTCCGGCCACGTCATGGTGTAGACGCGGGCGTTGACCAACAACAGGTCGGCCGGCGGCAGCGGCGGCGTCGAGGTACAGGTGGCGGCCAGCGAGGCCAGCGTGGCGACGACGAAGCGGTGGCGCATGGCAGCGGGCTCGGGAGGGTGAGGTGATGGACGGCGTTACTGCCGTGGGACCCCGGCGGCGTCGAACGCCACGGCGAGCCAGGGCAGCACGATCAACGGTGTGCCGAACGCGTCGCTCGGCCAGTGCGCGCCAGGGACGACGCGCGCTGCCGCGGCGACGCACAGCACCACGCCGGCCGCCGCCAGCACGCCGGTGCGCAGTGCCGACGCCTTCATGCGCCACGCCAGCACGCCCAGGGCGCCGATCGTGACGCTGTACAGCGTCATGAACGTGGACGGAAACGACAGGCCGGTGGGGTTGCCCATCACGGCGACCAGGTCGCGCGACGGCCGCGGCCGGCCGAAGAGCAGCTTGCTCGACTCGCCCAGCCATTGTTCCAGGGCGATCGCCGCCGCCACCACCAGCAGCGCGCGCGTGCCGGCCAGGCGCCACGCGCCGAGCAGCGCGATGGCCATCAGCAGGTATTTGGTCGGGGCGGTCGCGGTGCTGACCATCGGCGCGACCCACGCCGTGCCCGGCGATGCCGCCTGAAAGGCCAGGGCCACCGGCACGTCGCCGGGCAGGGAGGAGAGCAGCCGAGCCTGCAATCCGATCAGCAGCGTGATCGCGAGCGCGGCGCCGGCGAGGGTGCGGGAGGACGTCATGCCGGCGCCATTATTCCCGATTCGGTGGGGTCGCCGACGCCGGCTGCGCCGCCAGGGCCCCGGGCGGCGGGTCCGCATCCAGCAAGGTGGCGATCGTCGCGAATCGCGCCCAGCGCGCCTCGGGCGGCGCGTTGGCCACGGCGCCGGCGACGATGCGGCGGCCGACCGGGTAGGCGAGGATGCGCGAGCGCTGCCGCTCGATGAACGCGAGCATCCCGGCCGGGTCGAGGACCAGCGCACGATCGCGCAGCTGTCCGGCGGCCGCCTCGGTGCCCAGCGGCGTGTCGAGGTACTCGGCGGCGAGATGTGCCACCTCGAGGTCGAGCGCGGCGACGAGCCGCTCCACGCGCACCACCTGCGGCGCCAGCGCCGGCCGCTGGCCCGCCGCCGGCAGCAGCTGCTCGGCGCACACCCGTTCCCGCACCTCGATCGGCAGCAGCAGCTCGGCGCCGGCCTCGGCCGCGCCCTCGGCCAGCACTCGATGCGGCCCGAACGCCGGGGTGAGCGCCCGTTCACTCCAGCCGCGCGCTTCGACGAGCGCCGCCGTGGCCAACACGTGCTGGGCGTGGTGGCCAGGCGTGCCCTCGTGCGCGGCCAGCTGCAGCAGGTGCGCCACGTCCGACCCGCCGCGGCGCGCCACCCACACGTCGGAGGTGCGGGCGTCGTGCGGACGCGAGAACGCCGCCCACCCCTGCTCGTCGGCCGCCGTCAGCGTCATCGCCTCGCCGGCGGGCAGCGGCAGGTGTGCCGCGGCGGCGGCGCGGCACCACGCCACCGCCGCGGTGAACACCGCCTCGACGCGCTCGGCCGGCACGGCATGTGCGGCGCGGAACGCGGCATGACGCTCGGCCAGCGATCCCCGGCCGGGCAACCGCTCCGACAGCTCCTGACGCAGGCGATCCATTGCCGCAGCATCGCGTGGAGGCGCCGGCGTGCCCAGCGCTTCGACCGCCTCGTCGGCGAACGACGTGGTCGCGCCGCTCAGGCGGCGGGCGGCCACGGCGAGCGCCTGCAGCTGGCCGGCCAGGTAGCGCCGGCGGGCGCGCTCGTCGTCATCCGTCTCTGGTTGCATCACGGCCATCGCCGCGCGCAGCGACGCGACCGTGGCTTGGATGGACGCCACCGGTTCGCGTGCGCCGTCGCCCCAGGCCGCTGGCCCGAGCCACGTCTCGACGAGCGACGGCTGGTGCCGCGCCAGAGACAACGCGAGACGTACGTAGCCTTCGCCGAGTTGCGCGGTCGTCAACGGCGATGGCGTGGCCGGCGCCGGTCCGCACCCCGGCCACCATGCGGCGCCGACGCCGCCGATCAGCGCCAGGATCCGCCGACGACTGAGACCCGGCGCGCGCGACGGGCCGTGCGAGCGGCGCTCCACCGTATCTCGCGTGCTCATCAGCGCCATCAGACAGGCCGCATCTTCGCATGAACGGCATTGACTTCCTGACGCCGCACGGTTTCAATGCGGCAGTCCCGCTGCCGACTCTCCGACAGGCGGGCGTCTCCAGGAGTGGCCGATGCGCCGAGTGTTCTTCCTCTCCGTGCCTCTGCTCGCGTTCATCGTCGCCTGCAACCAGCCGACCGCGCCGGCGTCCTCCGCCGGCGGCGCCGCGACGGCGGCCGCCGATGCCCCGAAGCTCGGCATCAAGCCGGTGGCCGACACCGAGACGCCGCCCGACCTGTCGCAGGTGCCGCCCGACGTGCAGAAGGTGTTCGCGCACATCGACGAGAACATCGACCAGCACGTGGTCAACCTGCAGGAGTGGATCCAGCAGCCGAGCATCTCGAACTCGGGTGAGGGCATTCCCGAGTCGGCCGAGATGGTCAAGGGCTTCTTCGACGAGCTGGGCTGCCAGCAGACGCAGGTCTACGACGTCGGCATCACGGAGTACGGCACGCCGGGCAATCCCGTGGTCTACGCCAAGTGCGACGAGGGCGCCGAGAAGACGCTGCTCATCTACTGGATGTACGACACCATGCCGGTGACCCAGCCCGACGCCTGGGAGCACCCGCCGTTCGAGGGCCGCATCGTCCCGCACGGCCCGTTTCCCAAGGTGATGTTCGGCCGCGGCGCCACCAACTCCAAAGGCCCGCAGATGGTGCAGCTCAACGCCTTCCGCGCCATCAAGGCGGTGCACGGCAAGCTGCCGGTCAACCTGATCTTCGTCGCCGAAGGCGATGAGGAGCGCATGGACATCGGCCTGCGCAAATGGGTCAAGGACCACCCCGAGCTGCTCGAGGGCGCCGACGCGATGATCCGCTTCGGCAGCCAGTCCACCAGCGGCAACGGCGGCTTCGGCGGCGGCTCGGAAGGCTGCGTCTACGTCGAGCTGACCACCTCGGGGACGGCGTGGGGCCGCGGCCCGACGGTGTCGGACATCCACGGCAGCAACAAGCGCGGCACCGACAGCCCGGCGTGGCGGCACATCAAGATGCTGGCCTCGCTCGTCAGCGACGACGGCAACACGCCGCTCATCGACGGCTTCTTCGACGGCATCCAGCCGCTGTCGGCCGAGCAGGAACAGTCGCTGCGCGCCGGGGCCAAGAACATGGACCTGAAGGTGGCGGCGGAGAACCTCGGCGTGGCGCGGTTCATGTACGACGACCCGTATCTGGTGCTGAAGACGCAGCGCTACGGCACATCGTTCAACCTCGACGGGATCTGGGGCGGCAACATGTATGCGGGCGGCGCCGGCGCCATCCTGCCCAACAAGGTCACCTCCAAGCACAACTTCCGCTACGTGCCGAACATGACCGGGCCCGACCTGGTGAAGAAACTGCGCGCGCAGCTCGACAAGAACGGCTACAAGGACGTCGAGGTGAAGCTCATCGGCGACGTGCCGTGGGCGCTGATGAACAGCGACCACGAGGCGGGCCGGGCCATGAAGCGCGCCTACGAGATCATGGGCATCCCGCACGGCCAGCTGCGCGACGACTGGGGCATCGGCGGCGGCGGCGCGGCGGCGGGCGGCTACTGGCCGGCCTATCTCTTCGGCAACGGCGAGGTCGGCGAGCGGGTGTCGCCCTTCAAGGGCATCCCGATCGTCAGCGGCGGCGGCGGCCACGGCGCCCGCGCGCACGCCGCCAACGAGTACTGGGTGATCGAAGGCGCCGGCAAGGTGCTGGGCATGGCCGGCGCCGAGAAGTCGATCGTCGCCGCCGCCTATGCGTTCGCCGGCAAGATTCCGCCGGCCACGTCGTCGACGAACTGAGGGACAAGGACAATGACCATGCGCAGGATCCACCTGTCGTTCATCGGCGCGGCCGCGTTCGCGGCGGCCGCCTGTCAGCAGCCGGCGGCGCCGGCCGCCACGCCGGCGCCGCAGACGGCGGCGGCGACGCCCGCGCTCGGCATCACGCCCGACGGCGAGACCGAGATCAAGCCCGATCTGTCGCAGGTGCCGCCCGACGTGCAGAAGGTGCTCGCGCACATCGACGAGAACATCGATCAGCACGTGGTCAACCTGCAGAAGTGGATCCAGCAGCCGAGCATCTCGAACTCGGGCGAAGGCATTCCCGAGTCGGCCGAGATGGTCAAGGGCTTCTTCGACGAACTGGGCTGCCAGCAGTCGCAGGTCTACGACGTCGGCGTGACCGAGTACGGCAGCCCCGGCAACCCGGTGGTCTACGCCAAGTGCGACGAGGGCGCCGAGAAGACGCTGCTCATCTACTGGATGTACGACACCATGCCGGTGACCCAGCCCGACGCCTGGGAGCACCCGCCGTTCGAGGGCCGCATCGTCCCGCACGGCCCGTTTCCCAAGGTGATGTTCGGCCGCGGCGCCACCAACTCCAAAGGCCCGCAGATGGTGCAGCTCAACGCCTTCCGCGCCATCAAGGCGGTGCACGGCAAGCTGCCGGTCAACCTGATCTTCGTCGCCGAAGGCGATGAGGAGCGCATGGACATCGGCCTGCGCAAATGGGTCAAGGACCACCCCGAGCTGCTCGAGGGCGCCGACGCGATGATCCGCTTCGGCAGCCAGTCCACCAGCGGCAACGGCGGCTTCGGCGGCGGCTCGGAAGGCTGCGTCTACGTCGAGCTGACCACCTCGGGGACGGCGTGGGGCCGCGGCCCGACGGTGTCGGACATCCACGGCAGCAACAAGCGCGGCACCGACAGCCCGGCGTGGCGGCACATCAAGATGCTGGCCTCGCTCGTCAGCGACGACGGCAACACGCCGCTCATCGACGGCTTCTTCGACGGCATCCAGCCGCTGTCGGCCGAGCAGGAACAGTCGCTGCGCGCCGGGGCCAAGAACATGGACCTGAAGGTGGCGGCGGAGAACCTCGGCGTGGCGCGGTTCATGTACGACGACCCGTATCTGGTGCTGAAGACGCAGCGCTACGGCACATCGTTCAACCTCGACGGGATCTGGGGCGGCAACATGTATGCGGGCGGCGCCGGCGCCATCCTGCCCAACAAGGTCACCTCCAAGCACAACTTCCGCTATCAGCCGGGGCAGAACGGTCTGGACATCGTCAAGAAGCTGAAGGCGCAGCTGGTGAAGAACGGCTACCCGGACGTCGACGTGAAGCTCATCGGCGACGTGCCGTGGGCGATGATGAACAGCGACAACGAGATCGGCCGGGCGATGCAGCGCACCTACGAGATCATGGCGATCCCGCACGCGCCGGTGCGCGCCGACTGGGGCATCGGCGGCGGCGGCGCCGCCGCCGGCGGCTACTGGCCGGCCTACATGTTCGGCAACGGCGAAGTCGGGGAGAGGATCTCGCCGTTCAAGGGCGTGCCGATCGTCATGGGCGGCGCCGGCCTGGGCGGCCGGGCGCACGCCGCCAACGAGTACTACGTGATCGAAGGCGCCGGGAAGGTCTACGGCATGGCCGGCGCCGAGAAGGCCGTGGTGCTGACGATGTACGGCTACGCCGGCAAGGTGCCGGCGGGCACGGCCAAGCCGGCCACGACGAACTGACGCCGACCGGGTCTCGGGACTCGGGTCTCGGGGCCCGGGATCAGCCGCAAGAAGGAACAGCCGCGCATGATCGGGGTTCGGAATCTGGAGAAGGAGTACCACGTCGGTGACCACGTGGTGCGGGCGCTGCGGGGCGTGACCCTCGACATCCCCGACGGCGAGTTCGTGACCGTGGTCGGCCCGTCGGGATCGGGCAAGTCCACCTTCATGCACATCCTCGGCTGCCTCGATCGGCCGACGCGCGGGCAGTACCTGCTCGGCGGCCGGGACGTCTCGACGCTGCCGCCCGACGAGCTGGCGCGCGTGCGCAACGAGACGATCGGCTTCGTCTTCCAGGGCTTCAACCTGCTGGCGCGCACCTCGGCGCTCGAGAACGTCGAGCTGCCGCTCCTCTACTCGGGCGCGGGCACGAAGGAGCGCCGCCGCCGCGCGAAGGAGGCGCTCGAGCGCGTGGGCCTCGGAGACCGCCTCGACCATCTGCCGAACCAGCTCTC
>CAYUAX010000071.1:19614-21378 GCA_964442845.1 uncultured Bifidobacteriaceae bacterium
CGAGCTGCCGCTCCTCTACACGCGCCAGGGCGCCGTGAAGGCGGCCGAGCGGCGCGACCGCGCCCGGCAGGCGCTGGCCGCGGTCGGGTTGTCCGACCGCGAGACCCACCATCCGAACCAGCTGTCGGGCGGCCAGCAGCAGCGCGTGGCGATCGCCCGCGCCCTGGTCAACCGGCCGTCGCTGCTGCTCGCCGACGAACCGACCGGCAACCTCGACACCACCACCAGCCACGAGGTGATGGAGGTGTTCTCGCGGCTGCGCGCCGAGCGCGGCATCACCATCGTGGTCATCACCCACGAGCGCGACATCGCCGCCTGGGGCACGCGGACCATCGACTTCAAGGACGGCGTGGTGGTGCAGGACCTGCAGCACGCGTCGTCCGCGGGTGCGCCGGCCCCGGCCCCGGCCGGCGCCTGAATCCGGGGCCGGGCCCGACGGGCCCGGCCCCACGAGGAGAGACCACGTGGATCGCCTGCGCGCGCTGCATCCCGCCATCGACATCGGCTTCAAGGCGCTGACTCGCAACCGCCTGCAGACGGCGCTGACGATGCTCGGCATCACCGTCGGCGTGGCCACGGTGCTGGCGATGATGGCGGTCGGCGCCGGCGCCCAGCGCTCCATCGAACAGCAGGTGCGCGCCGCCGGGCTCAACCAGCTGACCATCAAGGCCGGCAACTGGAAGCCGAAGACCGAGGACTCGGGCAGCGCCGTCGCCCACCAGGGCGACGCCGATGACACCATGCGGCTGCCGATCGACGAGCTGATGCCCGACCTGCCCGACGCCGGCGACCCGTTCGCCGGCGGCGACGACGTGGTGCCGATCCTCCATCCCGAGGACGACCCGATGGAGAAGCACGACCATCCGCTGGCGTGGCAGCGGCTGGGCGACCTCGAGGCGGGGCTGGGCGCCTCGGCGACGCTGTCGTTCGCCGATGCCGAAGCGATCCGCGACCTGCCCGGCGTGCAGTACGTGGCCTGCGGCGTGCACGGCAACGCCCGGGTGCACTACGCCTCGGAGAGCGGGGACAAGCGCTGGTTCACCCGCATGCACGGCACCGACCTGCACCTGCTCGACATCAAGCGCACCTGGACGCTGCGCAGCGGGCGCTTCTTCACCGAACGCGAGCAGGAGGATCGGGCGATGGTGCTCGTGCTCGGCTCGGTGGTGGCCGACAAGCTGTTCGGCGCCGCCGTCGATCCGGTCGGCCGCGACATCACGCTGTGGAACCAGGCGTTCCGCGTCGTCGGCGTGGTGACCAGCGCCAGCTGGGTGGTGCGTCCGGCGCCCGGCGACGACGAGTTCGACGCCGTCTACATGCCCTTCACGACCACCCATCAGCTGCTCAATCTGACCAAGCTGAACGACATCACGGTGACGGCGGCCTCCACCGGAGAGGTGTCCGAGGTCAGCAAGCGGATCACCGAGCTGCTGCGCCAGCGCCACGGCATCACCGTGGAGAAGCCCGACGACTTCACCATCTCCACGCAGGCGACGCGGGCCATCGCCACCGGCGGTCTGCCGCCCAACGTCGCCTCGGCCATCGCCGGCAACGTCAAGGAGCTGGAGCGGGTCACGCTGGAGCAGCTGGCCGGCACGCTCGAACGGGCCAGCGGCACCATGCGCTGGCTGCTCGCCGCCGTCGCCGCGGTGTCGCTCATCGTCGGCGGCATCGGCATCATGAACATCACGCTGCTGTCGGTGACCGAACGCACCAAGGAGATCGGCCTGCGGATGGCGGTAGGGGCGCGCGGCCGCGACGTCA
>CAYUAX010000072.1:0-21353 GCA_964442845.1 uncultured Bifidobacteriaceae bacterium
TGATGGTGATGGCCGCCGTCGTAGCCGCCGCACGGATGGCGCTGGCCCAGGCGCCGGCGCCGGCCGCGGCGGCCGCCGCGCCGCCGATCCCGGCGTGGCGGGTGTCGGCGGTCAACACGCTGCGGCTGGAGTCATGGGGCTACTTCGAGCCGCCGGCCGGCGGCGGCGACCCCGACTACGCCTTCCTCGCCGATCGGCTGCGGCTCGACGTGCGCCGGCACTGGGCCCGCGCCGACGTCACTGTCGGCGTGCAGTATGTCGGGATGGCCGGACTGCCGGCGCGCTCGGTCGGCCCCGGCGCGCTCGGCACCGGCGCGCTCTACTTCGACCAGGGGGGACGGCGCGCCAACGCCAGTCAGGTCTACCTCCGGTTCGCCAACGTCCGCTTCCCGGGCGTCGTCACCGGTGTCGATCTGACGCTCGGCCGCATGGGCTACACCTCCGGCGCCGAGGCGCCGAGCGGCGTCGCCAAGATCGAGACGGTGAAGCGCCAGCGGCTCGACGCGCGGCTGGTCGGCGAGTTCGAGTGGTCGATCTATCAGCGAGTGTTCGACGGCGTGCGTCTCGACGTCACGCGGCCGGGCTGGCGTGCCACCGGCGTGGCCTTCATGCCCACCCAGGGCGGCTTCGCTCGTGCCGCCGGCACGACCCTGCGCGACGTGTTCGTCGGCGGCGCGACGGTGAGTTCCCGGCCGGCGGCGGGGGCGGGGTCGCGCACCCAGCTGCAGGCATTCGGGTGGCAGTATCGCGACCGCCGCGCCGTCACCCAGCGTCCCGACAACTCCGGTCGGCCGGCGCCCGGCGGCGTGGACGTGGACGTGACGACGGCCGGGGCGGTGGTGCTCGGCGCCTATCCGGCCGGCCGCGGCGAGACCGATCTCTTCCTGTGGGGCGCCGCGCAGACCGGCGGCTGGTACGGCGACGATCACCGCGCGTTCGCCACCGCCCTCGAGGGCGGCTACCAGTGGACGCAGGTGCCGTGGCGGCCCTGGCTGCGGGCCGGTCTCTACCACGCCAGCGGCGACGGCGATCCCGCCGACGACACCCACGGCACGTTCTTCCCGATGCTGCCGACGGTGCGGCGCTTCGCGCAGACGACCGCCTACGGCCTCATGAACGTCCGCGACCTGTTCGTGCAGGTGCAGGCCCGTCCGCGGCCGCCGCTCGGGCTGCGGCTCGACCTGCGCCGCCTGGATCTGGCCGACGCCGCCGACCTGTGGTACGCCGGCAGCGGCGCCACCCTGTCTCGCGGTGCAGTGTTCGGCTACACCGGGCGGCGGTCGAACGACAGCACGCGGCTCGGCACCGCTGTCGAGGCATCGGCCGACTACGCCATCACCCCGCGCGTGTCGGTGAACGCCTTCGCCGGCCGCATCGCCGGAGGGCCCGTGGTCACCGGCACCTTCGCCGGCGGCACGCTCTGGTTCACCTACGTGGAGAGCGTCGTCACCCTGGGCCCGCGCTGACGCGCCATCCCGCGTATGACGGCCGTCATAGGGCCCGGTCCCCGGCGGCGCGAGACTCGCCCTCACCTTCTCAAAGGAGGGCGACATGATTCGACCGGTGTTCGTTGCACTCGCCGTCGTTGGCCTGGCCGCCGGCTCCGCCCAGGCGCAGCGCATCGACACGGTGCCGATGAAGCGGACCCCCGCCTCGAACGGCGCCGCCATGTACCAGAGCTACTGCGTGTCGTGCCATGGCCTCGACGCCACCGGCAGTGGCCCGGCCGCCAAGGCCCTCACGAAGGCGCCAGCGGACCTGACGCGCATCAGTGCCCGCAACGGCGGGCAGTTCCCCGAGGTGCGCGTGAAGCGGTACATCGAGGGCGCCGACGAGATCGCCGCCCACGGCTCGCGTGACATGCCGATCTGGGGCTCGCTGTTCCGGTCGCTGGAACCCGACCTGATGCCGCTGCGCGTCCAGGCGCTGGCCGACTTCCTGAAGTCGGTGCAGAAGTAGCCCTCCGGATCCCGTTCCGGGAACGGGGTCGGGCGGTACGCTGGGTGGTGCGATGACACGGCGGGAGTGGTTGGCGCTGGCCGCGGTGTGGGCGTCGTCGCGGGCGACGCTCTCGGCGCAGCATCGTGGGGCCCGCGTCCGCCACCCGCCCCAGGTGCCCGAGGCGCTGGCTGGTCCCGCCGACGTCACGCTCCGCATCGGCGAACTCGGCCACGAGATCGCGCCGCGCCGGGTGGTGCGCACGCTGGCCTACAACGGGGCGGTGCCTGGGCCGCTGCTCCGCGTGCCGCGCGGGCGCCCGATCACGGTGGACGTGTTCAACGACACGGCTCGCGAGGACATCGTGCACTGGCACGGCCTCCACGTCCCGCCCGAGGTGGACGGCGTCTACGAGCAGGGCACGCCCGGCGTGCCGCCCAAGGGCCGGTGGCGCTATGTGTTGACGCCGGAGCCGGCGGGCACGCGCTGGTACCACAGCCACGAGCCGGCCGGCGACGACCTGGCGAAGGGGACCTACACCGGGCAGTTCGGCGTGCTCCTCGTCGAGGACGGCGGCGACCCGGGCGGCTACGACCACGACGTGCCGCTGGTGCTGCACGAATGGGAGCCGTCGTTCCGCCGCCAAGGCGCGCGTGACATCGAGTTCAAGGCCTACTCGATCAACGGCCGGATGCTCGGCGCCGCCGATCCCATCCGCGTCGCCGCCGGGCAGCGGGTGCTCTTCCGCATTGTCAACGCCAGCGCCACGCTGACGCACTCGTTGGCGCTGGCCGGGCACCGGTTCCGCGTCGTCGCCCTGGACGGCAATCCCGTGCCGACCCCGGCGGCGGTGCCGATCGTGGACGTCGCGCCGGGCGAACGGGTGGACGCGGTGGTCGAGATGGATCGGCCCGGCGTGTGGACCCTCGGCGGCGTGCGTGCCGCCGACCGCGAGCGCGGACTCGGCGTCGTCATCGAGTATGCCGGCGCGTCGGGACCGCCGCAGTGGCTCGCGCCGGTGCCGCGGCCCTGGGACTACACGCTGTTCGGCGCCCGCACGCCGCCCGCCGCCGAGCCCGATGGCCGTCTCACGCTGGCGTTTCGTGCCACCGGCGACGGCCACCACTGGACGATCAACGGCAAGCAGTACCCGAAGACCGACGACATCGTCGTCGCCGCCGGCCGCCGCTATCGCTGGACCCTCGACAACCAGAGCGCCGACCCGCACCCGGTGCACCTGCACCGCCACACCTTCGAGCTGGCGCGTGTCGACGGCCGGCCGACGTCAGGCATCCTGAAGGACGTGGTGGTCGTGCCGCCGTGGAAGCAGGTCGAGATCGACGTCGTCGCCGATCAGCCCGGCCTGGCGCTTTTCCACTGCCACCAGCAGTTCCACATGGACAACGGCTTCATGGCGATGATGCGCTACGTCTAGCGAGGCGGAGCCTCAGACCCACTGGCATGTGCGAGTCGCTGTCGAGGCGCGGGCCCGACGCTATGAGGCGGCGACGTCCTCGAGCGTGGCGTGGTCGAGCAGCACGAAGCCGTCCTTCTCGGTGTGCAGCACGTCTTCCTTCTGCCACCGGCTCATGATCCGGATCGCCGTCTCGATCGTGGTGCCGGTGAGGTCGGCCAGCTCCTGGCGCGACAGCGGCATCGGCACGAAGACGCCGCCGCGATCGGCGCGGCCGATCTGGTGGGCCAGCTTCAGGAAGAGCCGGGCGAAGCGGGCCTCGACCCGCGCCCCGGTCAGCTCGGCGAGGCGCCGCGTCAGCTCGGCCAGGCGCAGCGTGAGACCCGAGAGCAGGCCGCGGACCAGGGCCGGATGGCGTTCCAGCAACTGGAAGAACTCGCGCTGCTCGATGCGCACGCACGTCGTGTCGTCGAGCGCCAGGGCCGAGGCCGGGAAGGCGGCGTCCTCGTAGACGGCCACGGCGCCCAGCGGGTCGCCGGTGCCGAAGATCTCGAGGATCAGCTCCTTGCCGGCCGGCGTCGACTTGAACACCTTCACCCGGCCGTCGACGATGGCCAGGAACGCGTCGGCCGCGTCACCCTCGGCGAAGATCGACGTGCCGCGCGCATAGTGCACCAGGCGCGACGAGGCGGCGATGCGCATCCGGTCGTCGGCGCTGAGACGGCGGAAGAGCGGCATCCGCCGGAGCACGTCGTCGCCAGGCGCGGTCACGGCGCGCATCATACCGGAACCGCCGTCGGCGATCCGCCGCGCGCCGCCCGTGTCGGGCCGCTACACGCGGCGATCCAGCTCGAGCGCCCGCGGGAACAACACGTCGATCTCCAGCCGGGCATGCGCCCGCAGCGTCCGGCCGAGCGCCGCCAGATCTTCGATCACCGGGCGCCAGGCGTCGGTCGCGGCGTCGGGATGCCGGGCGGCCAGCGCCTGCAGATCGTCGAGCGCCGCGGCGACGCGGGCGTGCTCGGTCTCGAGGAGGCGGATCGGGTGCAGCACGGTCGGAAAGGCCAGCGGCGGTCGCGGCCGGCCGCCGCGCTCGGCGTCGGCCAGCGCACTCAGCGCCGGAAAGAGGATGTTCTCCTCCTTGGCCAGGTGGGCGAGCAGCAGGTCGGCGGCGGCCGTGAACGCCTGGCGCACGGCATCGGTCTCGACCCCGGGCGTGCGCTCGGCGATCGTCGCCAGCCGGGCCCGGAGCCGCGGCACCGCGGCGTGCACCGCCGCGTGCGGGCCGGCGACCAGGCGGTCGCACAGCAGGTCGAGCGGCAGTGCCGCCCATTCGCCGTCGGGGGCGCGCTCGTGCTCGGTCATGTCGCCTTCCGCGATCGCCGACGCCGCCACTATCGACGGGCGATGCTGCGGCCGCCATGACCGCCGTCATATGACGCCGGTCATAGCCCCCGACCCGCAGCGGCGCGAACATCGCCGCCGAGAGGGGGAACGGTCGTGGCGGCAACGACGGCCGAACTGATGCGACTGCAGGTCGAGGTGCCCGGCGAGGGGTATCACGCCGGCCTGATCGCCTGCCAGCGCGCCTGCCCCGTCCACACCGACGCCCGCGGCTACGTCCGCGCCATCGCCGAGGGGCGCTTCGAGGACGCCTATCTCATCGCCCGCGGGCCGAACCCCTTCGCGTCGATCTGCGGCCGCATCTGCGGGGCGCCGTGCGAGGCGGCGTGCCGGCGCGGCCGGGTGCCGCGCGTCGACGACGACGGCCGCTTCGTCGGCGTCGATCGGCCGGTGGCGATCCGCGCCCTCAAGCAGTTCGCGTGCGCGCTGGCCGGGCCGGAAGCGCGGCCCACCGACGCGGTGCTGGCGGCCGCGCAGGCCTATACGCCGCGCATCGCCGCCGATGCCGACGAGATGGCCGCTCTGCTGAGGGCGCGCCTCGACGGCAGCGTCCCGCTCGCCGCTGGCCAGCGCGTCGCGATCGTCGGCGCGGGACCGGCCGGCCTGTCGGCCGCGCACGACCTGGCGCTGCTCGGCTTCTCGCCGGTCGTCTTCGAAAGCGAGCCGGTGGCGGCCGGCATGCTGGCCGTGGGCGTGCCCGCCTACCGGCTGCCGCGCGCGCTGATCGAGCAGGAGGTCGCGGTCATCCGCGCGCTGGGCGTCGACATCCGCTGCAACGTCACGGTGGGGCGCGACGTGTCGCTGGCCGATCTGCGCCGCGACTTCGCCGCCGTCGTCGTCGCCGTCGGCGCCAAGTCGTCGCGGGCGGTGGGCATCCCCGGCGAACAGGGGCCCGGCGTGCTCGGCGGCGTCGATCTGCTGCGCGCCGCGGCGCTCGGCGTGCCGCTCGACCTCGGCCGCGACGTCGTGGTCATCGGCGGCGGCAACGTGGCCTACGACGTGGCGCGGACGGTCGTCCGGCAGATCGCCTGGGACGCCGCGCGCACCGCCGCGCGCCTGCCCGGCACCTCGCGGGTGCGGCTGGTGTCGCTCGAGGGCCTCGAGGAGATGCCCGCCGACACGATCGAGATCGTCGAAGGCGACGAGGAGGGCGTCGAGCGCCTCAACGGCTGGGGGCCGACGGCGATCGCCCGCGACGGCGACGGCCGCGTGACCGGCGTCGAGGTGCGCCGCTGCCTGCGCGTCTACGACGACGCCCGCCGCTTCGCGCCCAGGTTCGACGACGCCGATCGCCTGGCGCTCGAGTGCGACACGGTGCTGCTGGCGGTGGGGCAGGCGCCGGCGACGGGCTTCTTCGCCGACGGCGGCGGCGACGTCGAGATGGCCAGGCCCGGCTGGCCGCGCACCGATCCGGCCACGCTCGCCACCACCGCACCCGGGGTGTTCGTGGCCGGCGACCTCGCCCATGGCACGCGGCTGCTCATCGACGCGGTGGCCTCGGGCAAGGCGGCGGCGCGGTCGGTCTACACCTACGTCACCGGCCGCGCCCTCCACGCCTCGGCCGTCATGCTGCACCTGCCGCAGCCGGGCTACCGCCGCGAGCGCGGCTACGAGTCGATCCGGCGACAGGCGGTGCCGACCCGCGAGCCGGCCGAACGGCTGGCCCACCCCGACGTACCGGTCGAACTCGGCTTCGATCGCGAGCAGGCGATGCGCGAAGCGCAGCGGTGCCTCGACTGCGGCGTCACGCCGGTCTTCGACGGCAGCCGCTGCGTGCTGTGCGGCGGCTGCGTCGACGTCTGTCCCACTGCCTGCCTGAAGCTGGTCGCGCTCGATGCCGTGGCGCCCAGCCCCGACTGCGAGCAGGTGATCGCGCGGACGCTCGGCGACGACGCCGACCGCCGCGGCCACACCGCCATTCTCAAGGACGAAGACCGCTGCATCCGTTGCGCGCTGTGCGTCATGCGCTGTCCCACCGACGCCATCGTCATGGATCGCGTGTCGTTCATCACCAGCTGGAGGGCCTCATGACCGTCACGCCCGGTCCCACCCAGTCGCGCCTCGACCCCGAGGCCGTGCCGCGCCGCGACGTGCTCGGGCTGCTGTCGCTGTGGTCGATGGCCTCGGCGCTCGTCTTCGCCACCCTCGGCATGCTGCGGCTGCCGCGCGCCGCGGTGCTGCCGTCGCCGTCCAAGACGTTCCGGGTCGTGCTGCCGGAGACCCTGCTGCCGGGCGACGCGTTCGTCCCGCCCGGGCGGTCGGTGGCGCTGTTCCGCGACGGCGAGGGCGTCCACGCCATCTCGATCGTCTGCACCCACCTGGGCTGCATCGTGAAGCCGACGGCGGCCGGCTTCGAGTGCCCGTGCCACGGCTCGCGCTTCGCCAAGGACGGCACCGTCACCGGCGGCCCGGCCCCGACGCCGCTCGGCTGGCTGCAGGTGAGCGCCGCCGGCGGCGCCGTGATCGTCGACGAGGCGACGACGGTGCCCTCGGGCACCAAGGTGGCGGTATGAGCGCCCCCTTCGACGCCGTGCAGGCCTTCCGCGACAACCTGCGGCAGGTGCCGGCGCGCCTCAAGGCGTCGGCGTTCCGCACCGGCGCGCCGACCACCGATCGCACCCGCTCGACGTTCGTCTTCGGCAACGTGTTCCTGCACCTGCACTCGGTGCGCACCCACCGGTGGAGCCTGCGCTGGGCGACCACGGCCGGGCTCGGCATCGCCACGCTGGCGGCGTTCCTCATCACGCTGGTGACCGGCATCCTGCTGATGTTCTATTACAAGCCCTATCCGGCGGTGGCCTACGACTCGATGAAGGACATCCACTTCGTCGTGCCGACCGGACGCTTCATCCGCAACATCCACCGCTGGGCCGCCAACCTGATGGTGGTCGCGGTCATCCTGCACATGGCCCGGGTGTTCTACACCGCGTCGTACCGGGCCGGCCGCGAGTTCAACTGGCTGATCGGCATGGCGCTGCTCGTCGTCACGCTGGCGCTGTCGTTCACCGGGTATCTGCTGCCGTGGGATCAGCTCGCCTACTGGGCCATCACCATCGGCGCCAACATCGCCCAGTCGCCGCGTGAGGTGACCGACGCCGTCGGCATCACCGCGTGGTTCGATCCCGGTGGGCTGCAGCGGCTGCTGCTGCTCGGCTCCGACACCGTCGGCGAAGAGGCGCTCATCCGCTTCTACCTGCTGCACGTGATGATCCTGCCGCTGGCGGCGGCGATGCTGATGTCGGTGCACTTCTGGCGGGTCCGCAAGGACGGCGGACTGGCCAAGCCGGCCGACGTCGATCGCCGGGTCGAGGCCGCGGCGGCCGACACCTATCCGGTCTTCACCGACGCGCCGCAGAAGACCTACCACCTGGCGGCGATCGTGCGCGGGCGCAGCGCCGCGGTCGGCCACGGCCCCGAGCACACCGTGCCATCGATGCCGCACCTGTTCTACGCCGAGCTGGCGGTGCTGATGCTGACCACTTTCATCTGCACGGCGCTGGCGCTGGTCTCGGATGCGCCGCTCAAGGAGCTGGCCAACCCGCTGGTGCCCGAGAACCCGGCCAAGGCGCCCTGGTACTTCCTCGGGCTGCAGGAGCTGGTGGCGTTCTCGGCGTTCATGGGCGGCATCGGCATCCCGTCGATCGTGCTGGTCGGCCTCGGCCTGATTCCGTTCCTCGACCGCGAGGAGGCCGGCACGGGCGAGTGGTTCGGCGGCCCGGGCGGCTGGCCGCTGGTGCGCAACTCGATGGCGGTCGGGTTCGCCGCGGCGCTGCTCATCGAGTCGATCATCATCCGCTTCGGCTGGCTGCGCGAGTGGTTCCCCGACATCCCGCAGCTGGTCATCACCGCCGTCAATCCCGGCACGGTGCTGACCGCCATCTACGCCGCCTACTCGCTGGCGCTGGTGCGCCGCTTCAATTCGACTCGAGCCGGGGCGCTTGGCCTCTTCACCTGCTTCCTGTGCGGCTTCGTCGTGCTGACGGTGGTCGGCACCTACTTCCGCGGTCCGAACTGGCACTTCTACTGGTCGCCGGCCGACTGGCCGGCGCATTGAGCGTGACGCCATGGCTTCCCTCGATCGCAACAAGTGGTTGCTGCTCGGAGCCAGCCTCGGCGTGCTGGTGCTGCTGATCGTGGCGGCGCTCGGCGAGCAGGTGTGGCTCGAGTGGCGGCAGGTGCAGGCGCGGATCACGATCGACGGCGCCCCGGCGCCGGTGCGGCTGCGCCAGGTCGTCAACCCGGCGCTCGGCGTCGCCGATCGCTGCGTGTCGTGCCACGTGTCGATGGCGCCGGGCGAGCAGAACGCCGCCGGCCCGGGGATGACGGCGCATCCGGCGGTGGTGCACGACCCGGCCGAGATCGGCTGCACGCTCTGCCACGGCGGCCAGGGCCGCGCCACCACCAAGGCCGATGCCCACGGCACGGTGCCGTTCTGGCCCGAGCCGATGCTGCCGGTGCGATCGACTCAGGCCGGCTGCGGCACCTGTCATGCGGCCAGCGGCGTGCCGGCGCGCCCCGGCCTCGAGCGGTGGGCGGCCACCTTCGAGCGGCTCGACTGCCGGGCCTGCCACCGCGTCGACGGCCGCGGCGGCACCCTCCGCCCCGACGGCGGCGGCATGGAGGGGCCCGATCTGTCGCGCGTCGGGCTCGCCGGCTTCGCCGCGGACTGGTATCCGACGCACACGGCCGCGGCAGCCGCGGCCACCGACGGCCCGTGGCGCACGTCGTGGGGCGCGCTATCGGAGGCCGACCGGGCCGAGGTCGAGCAGTACCTCAAGACACGGGTCGCCGCACCGCTGCTCATCGCCGCCAAGGCGACGTTCCTGTCGTCGGGCTGCCTCGGCTGCCACAAGGTGAGCGGCGTCGGCGGCGATGACGGCCCGGACCTGACGCGGGCGGGGGAGAAGGATCCGGGCCGTGCCGACTTCGCCGCCGTGCCCGGTGCCCGCACGCTCGACAACTGGTTCGACCAGCACGTCCGCACGCCGAGCTCGGTCGTCGCCGGTTCGCAGATGCCGGCGCTGCGGCTCACCGACGCTGAGGTCGACGACCTGTCGTTCTTCACGTTGTCGCTGCGCCGCCGCGACGTCGCCGGCAGCTACCTGCCGCGCGACCGGATGCGCGTCGCCCGCTTCGGCGAGCGCGAGTTCGCCTCCGACGGCGCCACGCTCTTCGGGGCGTTCTGCGCCGGCTGCCACGGCCGGGACGGTCTGGGCCTGCGCGCGGTGGGCGTGGCGACGTTCCCCTCGGTCGCCAACCCCGACTTCCTGGCCGTCGCGCCCGACACGCTCGTCGCCGAGACCATCCGCCGCGGCCGTCCGGGCCGCCGCATGCGCGCCTGGGGCGATCCCGCCACCGGGTTGCGCGACCAGGACGTCCCGCTGCTCGTCGCCCATCTGCGCCAGCTGGCCGGTACGCCGGCGCCAGCCGACACCCGTCCGGCCCGCTGGGTCGCCGGCGACGCCGCCGACGGGGCGCGGCTGTTCGAGCGCACCTGCAGCGGCTGCCACGGCGCGAAAGGCGAGGGGCTCGACGCGCCAGCGTTGAACAACCCGGTGCTGCTGGCCGCCGCCACCGACACCTATTTCACCGAGACGATCGCCCGCGGTCGCCGCGGCACCGCGATGGTGGCCTTCGCCCAGCCGTCGCCGACGCACCCGACGCTCACCGCCGCCGAGATCGAGTCGATCGTCACCTTCATCCGCTCCTGGGGAGGCCAGCCATGACGTACCCAACCCGCCGCCAGTTCCTCGACCTGGTCGCTGCGGCAGGCCTGGGCGGCTTCGCGCTGTCGGCCGACGAGGCCTGGGGCCTGCAGGCGCCGTCGAATCCGCTCGCCACCTACCCGAATCGCGATTGGGAGAAGGCCTACCGCGATCTCTTCGCCTACGACTCGACCTACACGTTCACCTGCGCGCCCAACGACACCCACAACTGCATCTTGAACGCCTACGTGCGCCAGGGCGTCATCACCCGCATCGGGCCGACGATGCGTTACGGCGAGGCCGCCGACCTGGCCGGCAACCGCACGACCCACCGCTGGGATCCGCGCGTGTGCCAGAAGGGGCTGGCGCTGACGCGGCGCTTCTACGGCGACCGTCGCATCAACCAGACCATGGTGCGGGCCGGCTTCAAGCGCTGGGTCGAGGCCGGGTTCCCGCGCGGCGAGGACGGCCGGGCGCCGGCCGAGTACTTCCAGCGCGGCCGCGACGAGTGGGTGCGCCTCAGCCACGACGAGGCCGCCACGCTCGTGGCCAAGGCGCTCGAGAACATCGCCCGCACCTACTCGGGCGAGGCCGGCATGGCCCGGCTGCGCGCCCAGCACTACGACGAGGAGACGATCAAGGCGACACAGGGCGCCGGCATCCAGACCGTCAAGCTGCGCGGCGGCATGCCGCTGCTCGGCATCACGCGGGTGTTCGGGATGTACCGCATGGCCAACACCCTGGCGCTGCTCGACGCCCACGTCCGCACGGTGGGCCCCGACCAGGCGCTGGGCTCGCGCGGCTTCGACAACTACTCGTGGCACACCGACCTGCCGCCGGGCCATCCGATGGTCACCGGCCAGCAGACCGTCGAGTTCGACCTCTCGGCCGTCGAGCACTGCAAGACGGTGGTGGTCTGGGGCATGAACTGGATCTCGACCAAGATGCCCGACGCGCACTGGCTGACCGAAGCGCGGCTGAAGGGCACCAAGGTGGTGGTGATCGCCTGCGAGTACTCGTCCACGTCGAGCAAGGCCGATCAGGCGGTGGTGGTCAGGCCCGGCACGACCTCGGCGCTGGCCCTGGGCTTCGCCCACGTCATCTTCCGCGACCGCCTCTACGACGCCGACTACGTCAAGCGCTGGACCGACCTGCCGGTGCTGGTGCGCACCGACACCCTCAAGTGCCTGCGCGCCAAGGACGTCTTTGGCGGCGAGATCTCCGCCCTGGCCAGCGCCCAGGTGCTGAAGCCGGGCGAGGGCGCGCCGGCGCCGGCTGCCCAGCAGCGCCAGGTCATTCCCCAGGCGATGCGGACCGAGTGGGGCGACTACGTATGGTGGGACCGCGCCGCCAACACGCCGAAGCCGCTCACCCGCGACCAGGTGGGACAGCGCTCCACCATCGGCGATCCACAGCTCGAGGGCAGCGTGACGGTGACGCTGGCCGATGGCACGGCGGTGCGCTGCCGGCCGGTGTTCGACCTGGTCAAGGAGTACGCCGCCCATTTCGACCCGAAGACCACCGAGGAGATCACGTGGGCGCCGGCGGCGGCGGTGGAGCAGCTGGCCCGCGACTTCGCCCGCCAGCCGGGCACGACGCTCTTCGCGATCGGCATGGGCCCGAACCAGTTCTTCAACAACGACAACAAGGACCGCGACGTGTTCCTGCTGGCGGCGCTGACCGGCAACGTCGGGCGGATCGGCGGCAACGTCGGCTCCTACGCCGGCAACTACCGCACCGCGCTCTTCAACGGCTCGCCGCAGTACATCAACGAGAACCCGTTCGACGTCGAGCTGGATCCGGCCCGGCCGGCGCGGCCGCGCCAGTACTGGCGCGCCGAGTCGGCCCACTTCTACAACCACGAGGACCACCCGCTGCGCGTCGGCAACCGGCTGCTGACCGGCTCGACCCACATGCCGACGCCCACCAAGGTGATGTGGTTCGCCAACGCCAACTCGATCCTCGGCAACGTCAAGTGGCACTACAACACCGTCGTCAACGCGCTGCCGCGCATGGAAATGATCGCGGTGCACGAGTGGTGGTGGAGCGGCTCGTGCGAATGGGCCGACGTGGTGTTCGGCGTCGACTCGTGGGCCGAGTTGAAGCACCCGGACATGACCGCCTCGGTCACCAACCCGTTCCTGATCGTCTTCCCGAAGACGCCGATCCCGCGCATCTTCAACACCATCGGCGACATCGAGGTGCAGGCCCTGGTGGCGTCGAAGCTGGCCGCGCTCACCGGCGACGAACGGTTCAACACCATGTGGAAGTTCGTGCGCGAGGGCCGCACCGACGTCTACCTGCAGCGCATCCTCGACGCCTCGACCAACACCCGCGGCTACCGCTTCACCGAGCTGGAGGCCAAGGCGCAGCAGGGCATCCCGGCGCTGATGAACTCGCGCACCTCCCCGAAGGTCGTCGGCTACGACCAGCTCGCCGACTCGACGCCCTGGTACACCAAGTCGGGCCGGCTGGAGTTCTACCGCGAGGAGGACGAATTCATCGAAGCCGGCGAGAACCTGCCGGTGCACCGCGAGCCGGTGGACTCGACCTTCCACGAGCCCAACGTGATCGTCGCGCCCCGGCACGAAGCGATCCGCCCGAAGGGGCCGGAGGACTACGGCGTGGCCCGAACCGACCTGTCGTGCGAGGTGCGCTGCGGCCGCAACGTCGTCCTGCCGTGGGCGGAGGCGAAGAACACCCAGCACCCGTTGGCGAAGCAGGGCTACCGGTTCATCTTCCACACGCCCAAGTACCGCCACGGCTCGCACACGACGCCGATCGACACCGACATCAACGCCGTGCTGTTCGGGCCGTTCGGCGACATCTACCGGCGCGACAAGCGCAGCCCGTTCGTGACCGAAGGCTACGTCGACATCAACCCCAACGACGCCCGCGACCTCGGCATCGAGGACGGCGACTACGTGTGGATCGACCCGGATCCCGAGGATCGACCGTTCCGCGGCTGGCAGAAGAACGCGAAGGACATGGAGTTCGCGCGGCTGCTGTGCCGGGCCCGCTACTACCCCGGCACCCCGCGCGGGGTCACGCGCATGTGGTTCAACATGTACGGCGCCACGCCCGGATCGGTCGAGGGGGCGAAGACGCGCAAGGACGGCCTGGCCAAGAACCCGCGCACGAAGTTCCAGGCGATGTTCCGGTCGGGGTCGCATCAGTCGGCGACGCGCGGCTGGCTCAAGCCCACCTGGATGACCGACTCGCTGGTGCGCAAGGAGATGTTCGGCCAGGCGATCGGCAAGGGCTTCCTGCCCGACGTCCACTGCCCGACCGGCGCGCCGCGCGAGGCGTTCGTGAAGATCTCGCGCGCCGAGCCCGGTGGCATCGATCAGAAGGGGCCGTGGCGTCCGGTGGCGCTCGGCATCCGGCCGCGCAACGAGTCCGCCGCGATGAAGCGGTATCTCGCCGGCGAGTTCTTCCGGCAGGAGCGATAGCCATGGCCCGCGTCTACAACTGGCAAATCGGCCGGGAGATGTCCTACTGGTACCCGGAGAGCCGGCCGCAGAAGCAGTTCGCGGCGGTGTTCGACACCAACAAGTGCATCGCCTGCCAGACCTGCACCCTGGCCTGCAAGACGACGTGGACGTCGGGCAAGGGCCAGGAGTACATGCTCTGGAACAACGTCGAGACCAAGCCCTACGGCTCCTATCCGCTGGCCTGGGACCTGAAGCTGCTCGACATGCTCGAGGGCGGCAGCTGGAAGGGCGGCACCTACACCGGCCAGACGATCTTCGAGTCGGCCAAGGCCGGCGAACGCGTGCTGTCGTGGCGGCCCGAGGGCGAGGACTACGCCTACCCCAACGTCGGCGAGGACGACTGCGCCGGCGCCGTCGACACCGGCATGAGCCTGTCGATGCCGCACATGGCCTGGTTCTACTACCTGGCGCGGATCTGCAACCACTGCACCTACCCGGCGTGCCTCGCCTCGTGCCCGCGCGGGTCGATCTACAAGCGGCCGGAGGACGGCATCGTGCTGGTCGACCAGGGGCGGTGCCGCGGCTATCAGGAGTGCGTGAAGGGCTGCCCGTACAAGAAGGTGTTCTTCAACCCGATGACCGGCACGTCGGAGAAGTGCATCGCCTGCTATCCGAAGATGGAAGTCGGCCTGCAGCCGCAGTGCTTCGTCAACTGCATCGGCAAGATCCGCATGGCCGGCTACATCTCGCGGCCCGAGCAGGCGCGGCCCGACAACCCGATCGACTACCTGGTGCACGTCCGCAAGATCGCGCTGCCGCTCTACCCGCAGTACGGACTGGAGCCGAACGTCTACTACATCCCGCCGATCCACGTGCCGCCGGCGTTCCTGCGCCAGATGTTCGGGCCGGGCGTCGACGCGGCGATCGCCGCGTATCGCAACGCGCCGAACGATCCCGACCTGGCCGGCCTGCTCAGCCTGTTCGGCGCCACCGAGTCGGTGATGACGCGCTGGGTGCGGCGCGGCGAAGAGGTGGCCGGTGTGGACGATCGCGGCACCACGCTGGTGCGGGTGCCGATGCGCGAGCCGGTGCACGTGCGCGCCGGCTTCGACAAGGTCTACCAGGTGATGCGGTCGAACTGCCCATAGGGGGACGTCATGACACGAACACTGAGCGCTGGTGTGCTGGCGGTGCTCGCCGTCGGTCCGGCGTGCCGGCAGGCGCCGGCGCCGACGCCCGACGTCGTGGCGGTGATGGCGCCGCGTGTGCCCGACACCCCCGCCGATGCGGCATGGGACGCGGCGCCGGAGCACGTCGCCACGCTGCTGCTGCAGGATCTCGTCGAGCCGCGGCTGATGACGCCGTCGACGCCGCAGGTGCGCGTGCGGGCGATCGCCGCGCCGAACGAAGTCGCGTTCCGCCTCGAGTGGGCCGACCCGTCGCTCGACGACCTGCCCGGCAACGGCCGCTTCGTGGACGGCTGCGCGGTGCAGGTGCCGGCGACCGCCGATCCGAACACCCCCGATCCGCAGATGGGCCAGGTGGGGAAGGGCGTGCAGATCACCTACTGGCGCGCCGACTGGCAGGCCACTGTGGATGGCCGCGGCGCGGCGATTCAGGACCTCTACCCAAATGCCACCGTCGATCACTATCCCTTCGAGGCGCCGTCGCTGCCGGCGGGGTCTGACACACAGCGGCAGATGGCCTCGCGCTATGCGCCCGCCGACGCCGCCGGCAACCGGCGTGGCGGCCCGCGCACGTCGGCGGTCGAGGAACTGGTCGCCGAAGGGCCGGGGTCGATCGCCCCGGCCGGTACGAACGCCGCGCGCGGCAAGGGCGTTCGCACGCCGCAGGGCTGGGCGGTGGTGATCGTCCGGCCCCTGCCCGAGGGGCTCTCGACCACCAGCCGCACGAGCGTGGCCGTCGCCGTGTGGGAAGGGGCGGCGAAGGAAGCCGGAGCGCGCAAGATGCGCAGCGGCTGGGTCGGCCTGACGATGCGGGGGACGTCGTGACGCCCGCGGTCGGCGCGGCGCCGGCGCCCGATCCGGCCATCGTCGCCCTGCTGCAGGACGCCGCCGCGTGGCGCCTGCTGGGGCGGCTGTTCGAGTGTCCGTCCGAGTCGTGGCGGCACGACGTCGCCATACTGGCGGCCGAGGTGGCCGACGCGGAGCTGGCCGCCGCGGCGACCGGCGCCGCGGACGAGGCCAGCGAGGGCGTGTATCACTCGGTGTTCGGACCGGGTGGACCGGCGCCGCCGCGCGAGGTCAGCTACCACGACACGCTGGAGCTCGGCTCGGTCATGTCGGCGCTCACCGGCGCCTACGGCGCGTTCGGCTACCAGCCGTCGATCGTCGAGCCGCCGGACCACGTGGCGGTCGAGGCCGGGTTCCTGGCCTACCTGCGCGTGAAGCAGGTGTTCGCGCTCCTGGAGGGCGACGCCGCGCACGTCGCGATCACGGCCGACGCCGCCGATGCGTTCCGGGCCGATCACCTGGCGGTCTACGCCGAGCGGCTCGCTGGCATCCTGGCCGAGGCGCCGGTCGGCTATCTGCAGACCGCGTCGCGCGTGCTGGCGCGGCGGGCCGGGCCGCGGCCGGGGCCCAAGCGGCTGCCGGTCATCCAGCCACCGGCCGAGGACGACGGCGGCGAGTTCGCCTGCGAGGGGTGATGCGCGGCCGGGTGTTCGTCGTCGGCGGGCACAGCCGCGGCGTCGGCAAGACGGCGCTCGTCGTCGACCTGGTGCGTTCGCTCGGGTCGCACGGCCGCCGCGTGGCCACCGTGAAGGTCTCGGCGCATCGCCACGGCGCGGCGGTCGTCGTCGAGGAGGACACGACCCCGTCGCTGTTCACCTCGACCGGCCGGTGTCTGGCCGCCGGGGCATCGCGCGCGTTCCTCTGTCGCTGTCCGGACGAGCACCTCGCCGCGGCGTGCGCCCTGGTTCACGACCTGCGCGCCACCGGGGCCGATGTCGTAGTGGAGTCGAACCGCATGGGCGCGCGGCTGGATCCCGACCTCACGTTCTTCGTGGTCTCGGCGGGCACCACTGACTGGAAGCCCTCGTCGGCGGCGTGTCTGGCCCGGGCCGACGCGATCGTCCTCGGCCCTGGAACCGATCAGGCGCCGCCCCGCGTCTGGCCGTACCTGGAACCCGGCGGGCGGGCGGAGCTGCTGGCGTTCTCGGCCGGATGGCGCGTCCCGGCACTGGACCGGTGGACGGCGCGGCCGCGTCAGAGCCGTGTGAAGCGCAGCGGCGCCGCGATGCCGGCACCGGACAGCCGCAGCGAGTCGCCGTCGAGCGTGAAGCGCTCGGCGGCGCGCAGTGCGGCGAAGTAGCGGCTCTCCTGCGCGCCGATCGGCTCCGGACAGGCCATCTGGGTGGCGCCGAGCAGGCCGAACTGGATGGCCGAGCCCGTGATCGTCACCGGGCCGAAGAACCGGTTGCAGGAGCCGCGGCCGGCGACGCGTCCCTCCTCGGGGAACTCCAGCGTCGCCTCGGCGCCGGCGCCGGCGACGACGCCGGTGCCGGCGAGGTCGTCCAGACGCCAGCGGGTGCCGACCAGGGGCGCCGCGGCGGCATCGCCGCCGACCCGCGTCAGCATCACGGCGACGCTCGTCGGCGCGCCCTGCGTGAGCACCGGGATCGGATCGCGCGTCTCGAACAGCATCTGCCCGCCGGTCTTGATCACGGCGCGCAGGCCGTAGGGGCGCGCGGCCTGCACGCGGGAGGGATCGACGCGGACTTCGAAGGCCAGCGGCACCTGGCGGCCAGCCGCCTGCACCGTCGCTTCGGCCAGGATCGCCTGCGTGACCACGCCGGGACCGATGTCGGTGATCCACAGGTCCACGGTGGCGTCGGCCGGCAGGGCGATCCGCTCGCGGTAGGCCACCGCGCCGGTGACGAGCACCGGGGGCGGGGTCGGGCTGGTCACCAGTCCCTCCGATGGGCCGTTGCCCGTGCAGGCCGCGGCGGCGACCGCCATAGCGAGCGCCGCGATCCGAATCGATGTCGTCATGTCAGATCTTGCCGGCGACGAGGCCGTGGCCGCCGACTGGCGCCGTCACCGTGCCGGGCGCGAAGCCGGCGATGAGCGGCCGGCCCTTCGCGATCGCCGCCTTCACCGCCGGCAGTCCGAGCGACGCCTTGTGGCTCTCGGCGCTGTCCCAGGCTTCGGTGATCCAGATGGCGTTGGGGTCTGCAGGGTCGGTGGCGACGATATAGCTGAGGCACCCGGGCATGTCGCCGGTGCCGTCGAGGAGGATGGCGATGAGCTCGTCACGTTTGCCCTCGACGGCCGTCATTTTTCCAATCAGCCCGTACATCCCGCCTCCCTGGCCGGCGGCGGGGCGGGTCCCGGCGACCAGCGCCGCGCCCGCGACGAGCAGATCCCGCCGGCGCACTCGCATGCGCCCTAATCGTAACCGAGCGTCTTGGGGTCTGACCTCTACTGGCTGGGACGAGACAGCCGGGCCCCTATGCCAATTCCGCGGGGACGACGTCGAGGCGGTGATCCTCGATGCCGCGCAGCAGCCGCAGCGGCACCTGGCGGTCGATGCGGTCTTCGGTCAGCAGCCGGTGCAGGTCGTCGGCGCCGGTCACCGCAGCGTCGTCGAAGCCGACGATCACGTCGCCCGGCCGGACGCCGGCCCGGGCCGCGGGGCTGTCGTCGCTCACCGCGGTGACGCCGAGGCCGCGGTCGGCGGCGAGCCGGTGCGCCCGGGCGACGCGGCGCGGCACGGCGGCGTCCTGGCCGGCGACGCCGAGCCAGCCGCGACGGACCCGGCCGAAGCGGAGCAGCGCCGAGATCACGCGCGTCGCCGTGGCGCTCGGCACCGCGAACGCGATGCCCTGGCCGCCGAGAATCACGGCCGTGTTGACCCCCACGACCTCGCCGCGACTGGTCACGAGCGGGCCGCCGGAGTTGCCGGGGTTGAGGGCCGCGTCGGTCTGGATCAGGTTGTCGATGAGCCGCACCGTGCGCGCGCGCAGCGACCGGCCCAGCGCGCTGACGACCCCGGCCGTGACGTGTGCTGGAAGCCGAGCGGGTTGCCGATGGCGACGACGAGCTGTCCCGGTGAGAGCCGCGTCGAGTCGCCGAGCGGCGCGGCGGTGAGCGTCGTGGCGCTCACGCGCAGCACGGCCAGGTCGGTGTGCGGATCGTCGCCCAGGAGATCCGCGGTCAGCCGCTCGCCCTCGAGCGTCGTGACGTGGACGGCGCGCGCGCCGTCGACGACGTGGCTGTTGGTGAGCACCAGGCCATCGGGCGCGAAGACGAAGCCCGAGCCGGAGCCGCCGCCTCCGCCGCGCCGGCGCCGGCCTGGCGCCGGCGGCCCGGCATCGACGTCCACCTTCACCACGGCGGGGCCGACGCGCGCCACCGCGTCCATCACCGCGCGCGAGTAGGCATCGAGCAGCTCGACATCGTCGGTCATCCTGTCCTCCCGAGCCCCGAGCCCCAGTTCTAGAGGTCGATGAGGCCAAGGCGCACGCCGCGTCGCACGGCTTCGGTGCGCGTCGACGCGCCGAGCTTGCCGAAGATCGCGCCGAGGTGAAACTTCACCGTGTGCTCGCTGATGCCGAGCGCGTGGGCGATCTCGCGGTTGCCGACGCCGTCGGCGAGCAGGCCGAGCACTTCGCGTTCGCGCGGCGTCAGCGATTCGACCAGCGGCTCGCCGTCGTCGTCGCGGCGGTCGCCGCCGGCCGGCCCACGCCACTCGGTCGCCGGGCCGAGCACCACGTCGGCGTCGTCGGGCGCATCGACCAGCCGCCAGCCGGCCCGCCGCGCCTCGTCGCGCAGGCGGCGCTGGTCGGCGGCCGAGGCGGCCGTCACGAAGACTCGCACGGGCGCGTCCACGGATCCGAGCTTATTTCCTGACGGGCCCTTATCCGCGGGCGCGTTCCGTCGCCGTGATCGACGCCGTGACCGGCGCGCCGCCGCGCAGGAGTGCCAGCGGCACGGCGCGATCCACGCGATCGCCGCGCAGCAGCGTCATCAGGTCGTCGGGTTCGCGCACGGCGATGCCGTCGAAGGCGACGATCAGGTCGCCGACGAGCAGCCCCGCGCGCTCCGCCGGTGTGTCGGCGCCCACGCCCGTCACGAGCAGGCCGGCGTCGCGGCCGTCGTGGCGCTGGCGCTCGGGCAACGTCACCGGCAGCGAGCTGACGCCGAGGAAGCCGCGGCGCGCGCCGCCGCGGGCCTGCACCTCGCGGGCGGCGGCCCACGCCAGCGCGGCGGGCACCACCACGGTGGTGCCGCGGATCGCCATGGCGGTGATGACGCCCACCACGGCGCCGGCGCCGTCCACCAGCGCCCCGCCGGTGAGGGCGCCGTGGGGCGGCAGGCCAATGCGGATGACGCGCGCGATCTCCGACGCGCGGCCGGTGCGCAGCGGCCCGCCGACGACGGCGACTGGGGCGAGCGTCGAGAACACGCCGCCGCTCCAGGTGCGGCCGACCGCCAGCGTGATGTGGCCGGGCCGAGGCTCGGTGGCCTGCGCCGCCGGGGCGAGCCCGAGCCCGGGCACGCGCACGACGGTGAGGCCGGTGGCGGCGCTGCGGCCGACGACGGTGCCTTCGAACACCTGGCCGTCGCCGCGCCGTACCGACACGACGCCGTCGTGGACGGCGACGCCGGGTGACAGCACGAGGTCGGTGTCGCACACGACGCCGGCGACGGGGCGTCGATGGGCCTGGATCTGGACGATCGACGCGGCGGCGGTGTCGGCGGCGGCGGCGAGTTGGGTGGACAGGGCGGTCAGCACATCGGTCATGTCGTCACGGTAGCAACCACGCCCGCGGGTCCGCGCCCCCCGTTCGGCTAGGCCAGAGTCAGTGACTCAGAGTCAGTGACTCAGAGCTGATTACAATTGGCGACGTGCGCGCCCCGCTCACCGTCGTCGCGGCGCTGATCGCCGCCGCCTGGGTCCCGGGCCGTGCGGCCCAGGACCGCCGCGTCGTCTGGCTCGACGCCAGCCACGCAGGTCTCGAGCGCGACCTCAACCGCGAGGCGACGCGCGGCCTGCGTCTGGCGGCCGTGAGCGACGGCCTGCCGTGCACGGTCGCGGCGATGCAGACCCCCGAACCAGCGGGCGCACCGGCGGCGTATCGCGTTGTCGCCGAGCGGGACCTGGGCGCCTCGCTCGCCGCGCTGACCGCTGAGGGCTACGTGCCGCGAGCCTCGGCGCGGACGGTGGGCACGCGGCATCAGGTGGTGTTCGAACGCCTCGCGCCGTCGGCTCAGGCGGGCGAGTGGCGGCTCCTCTCGTTCGAGAAGCTCGAGGATCTCGACGCCGTGGCTGGCGCGGCGGCGGCCGAAGGCTACCAGGTGCGCCTGGCGGTGCGGGCGCCGTTTCGCAGCTGGCCAGGGCTTTCGGAGCCGGGACTGCTCCTCGCGCGGCGGCCGGCCGAGGCGCCGGCGCGCCAGTCGCGCGTGCTCATCGGCACCAATCGCGACCTGAAAG
>CAYUAX010000073.1:0-19349 GCA_964442845.1 uncultured Bifidobacteriaceae bacterium
GCCCGACGAGAACGCCCACGCGCCCGACGAGAAGCTCGACCTCGGCAACTTCCACAACGGCGTCATCGCCTCGGCGGCGTTGTACGAGGAGATCGGCGCCCTGCGCGGGTAGCCGGCCGCCGGTCGCGACCAATGCGCGACCTCGTCGTGACGCTCGGCGCGTTCTACGGCCCGCTGGCCCCGCCGCCGCGCGACCTCTTCGGCTTCGTCGCCTGGGAGATCCTGTCGGCGCGGACCCAGCCGGCGCGTCGCGACCTGGCGTGGACGGCGTTGAAGCGCCTGCCGGCGCTCACCCCCGACGCCGTGTTCCGCGCCGCCAAGGCCGATCTGCAGCAGGCGCTGGCGATGCTGCCCGGCCGCGACGAGCGGATCGACGACCTGCGCGCCGCCAGCGGCCACCTGCGCCGGCACCGCGACCTCGAGGTCCGCGTGGCCGGCCCGCTGCGCGGCGCCGTGCGTGCGCTGGCCGACCTTCCCGGGCTGACGCCGCCGGCGCGGGTGCGGGCGCTGCTCTTCGCCGGGTCGCAGGCGGTGGCGCCGGCGGACGACGGCATCGTGCGCGTCGTCGCCCGCCTGCACGGGCTGGCCCATGCGCGGCCGCGCGGCTTGCGCCGGAGGGCGCGGCGGACGCTGACCCTGGAATGCGGCGGCGACCTCGAGCTGCTGCGCCAGGCGACCGTCGTGCTCGCCCATCACGCCGCGCACGCCTGCGCAGACACGGCGCCGCACTGCGGCGTCTGCCCGCTCGCCGCGGCGTGTCGCCATGCCGTGGCGCGGCCGGCGCCGCCGCTCAGTTGAACGAGGCGACGCGGCGCCGCAGCGACTTGACGTGGTCCCAGACCTGCGTCGTCTCTTCGCGGCCGTCGTCGCTGCGGTCGGTGAGGGTCACCAGCCGCAGGTACTCCTCGAGGTCGCGCAGCGCGCTGGCGTAGTCGTGCAGGTGGTAGGAGAGCAGGCCGCGGTCGCGCAGCTCCTGCAGCGACGACGGCGACAGCGCCAGCAGCGTGGCGGTGACCAGCCGGGCCTGCGGGAACGAGCGGTTCTTCACGTAGAGCCGCTTCAGGTTGACCAGCATGCGCACCAGCACCTGGCGCTTGGTGGCGGCGGCGAGCAGGTCGGGCGTGTAGGCCAGGTCGTCGCCGTGGCGGGCGAGCAGCGCGCGGCAATCGGGCTCGGTGAGGATCGTCCCGTCGTGGTACGGGTCGACGACGAGGCCGTCGGCGGCGTCGGCGTCCTGATACGCGCGGACCAGGAAGTGGCCGGGGAAGTTGATGCCGTCGGTGCGCAGGCCGGCCCGTCGCGCCACTTCCATGTAGACGACCGCCAGCGTGATCGGAATGCCGGTGCGCAGGTCGAGCACCTGGTTCAGGCAGCTGTTGCGGACGTCGCTGTAGTGGTCGCGGTTGCCGCGGAAGCCGCGCTCGCCGTAGAGCAGGCCGTTGATGGCCTCGACGCGAGCGTGCACCGGCCCGTCGGCGCCGGCCGATCGCGCCACCCGCTCGAGGGCCTCGGCGCCGAGCTCGTCGAGCCGCGCCAGATAGCGATCACGATCGAGCGTGGGGTACTCGATGGTGGCGATGAGGAGCGCCCCCGGCGCCAGGTCGGCGGCGGCGTCCTCGGCGAACGCGTCGAGGGCGGTGGCGAGGGCGGTGGGCGTCGGCAGCATCGCGACCGTCAATCGGCGCAGAGGCGATCGAGGGCGTCGAGCGACAACGCCGCCAGCCCGCTGACGACCAGCTCGGCGTGCGGCCGCAGCGCGTCGGCCGGATAGCTGGTGGTGACCGCGATCGTCCGCAAGCCCGCCGTGCGGGCCGACTCGAGGCCCCAGCGCGAGTCTTCGACCGCCACGGTGCGGCGTGGATCCAGCGTCCGGCCGGTCAGCGTGCCGAGGCGGGCGAACGCCTCCAGATACGGGTCCGGCGCCGGCTTCGACTGCGCCGTCTGATCGGCGCCGACCACGGTCAGCACCAGGCCGCGCAGCCCGGCGGCGTGCAGCACGTGATCGATCTCGTGGGTGAGCGCGCCCGACGCGATGGCCAGCGGCACGGCGGCGGCGGCCTGGCGGATGAAGTCGGCGGCGCCCGGGAAGAGCACCTCGCCCTGGCTGACCAGCGCTTCGTAGCGGACGCCTTTGGCCGCCACCAGGGTCTCCACCGCGTCGTCGGTCAGCGCCCGCCCGGCGTCGGCGGCCAGGGCGCGGAACACCCCGCGGTCGTCGAAACCCAGGTAGTGCGCGTAGTAGTCGCTATCCGACAGCGTCAGGCCGGTGCCGGGCAGCACCTCCTGGAAGGCGCGCATGTGCAGGCCCTCGCTGTTGGCGATCACCCCGTCGAAGTCGAGGATGACGGCGTGCAGGGGCCGGCTCATCGAACGGGCGCGAGCGTCTCGGCGGCGCGCAGGCGCTCCCCGGCGCGGACCGGCGTCTTCAGCCGGTTCTCGGCCGGCGGGAACGGGCAGTCGTACTCGGCGTTGTAGTAGCAGTACGGGTGGTAGGCGAGATTGAAGTCGACGACGTAGACGCCGCTCGACTGCGGGTCGATGTCCATGTACCGGCCGGCCTGGTAGGTCTCGGTGCCGCTGGTGAGGTCGCTGAACGGCACGAACAGCCGCGACACCTCGCCGGTGCCGGCATCCGCGAACGCGGTGAGCTTCTGCGGCGTGCCCTTGAGCGTGAACTCCAGCACGCCGACGCGGTCCATCTCGCGCAGCTTGCCGGTGGAGGTCGGCATGGTCAACCGCGTGCGCTCCGGCAGCAGCGTCAGCCGCGCCGGCGGCGCGTAGTCGGGATCGACGTCGAAGTAGGACAACGGCAGGTAGGTGGCCTGGTCGGCGGGCTTCACCGGCGAGTCGCCGCCGCCGCGGAAGAACTCGTCCTTGCGCTGGCGCTCCTCGGCGACCTTGCGCAGGTAGGCGGCGTCGGGCGACTCCTGCGGGCCGCACGCGGCGGCGCCGGTCAGTGCCGCGACGACGAGCACCACGCGCAGCAGCAGGGACGGGGGACGCACCTCTTCAGTCTGCCACAGAGGGTTCGGTCACCGCTCGATCGCGGCCACCAGGTCGCCGGCGAGCCGGCCGATGCGGTCCTCGAACGCGCCGAGCGGCTCGGCGACGGCGTTGGCGAAGAACGCGACGACGATCGGCCCCGATCGCGCGCGGATGATGCCGACGTCGTTGGCGATGCGGCCGCCGTCGCCGGTCTTGTGCGCCACCGGCACGTCGAGGAAGTGGGGCAGGCGGCGCACGCCGAGCTGCTGGCGGGCCAGCGTCGTGCGCATCGCGTCGGCGCCGGCCGCCGACGTCGCCGTGCCACGTTCGATGCTCTCGAGCAGCCGGCCGATCGCCTGCGGCGTCACGCGCCCGAGCCAGAACGCCGGGTCGGCGCTGGTGCGCCGATCGCGCTCCTCGGCGAAGCGGCGGCGCGCCTCGGGCGCGGTCACCACCGCCGTCCAGCCGGCCTTGGCGCCGGTGAAGAGCGGCGCATAGAGCGCGGCCAGCGGGTTGCCGTCCATCGTGTAGAGCAGTCCGGTCGTCTCCTCGGGCGTGAGCGCCGCGAACGCCGGATCCAGCAGCGCGAGCAGCGCGCGCCGGTAGGCGTCGGGCCGGCCGAACACCTCGATGTCGGGATAGCCGGCCGTCTTCAGCCAGGCGTTGGTCGCCGCGACGCCGCCGATGGCGTCGAGCACCAGGTCGGTGGCGGTGTTGTCGCTGGTGACGATCATCTCGGTGACGAGGTCGCGCAGCGTCGGCGCCAGGCCGAGGTCGTGGTACTGCAGCACGCCGGTGCCGTGGCGAAGGTGCGCGCGCGTCAGCGTCACCCGCCGGCCGAGGTCGAGCGTGCCGGCGTCGGCCAGCTGATAGGCCCGCACCATGTAGGGCAGCTTGATGACGCTGGCCGGGCTGAACGCCTGCTCGGCGCGCACCCCGGCCGACCGGCCCGACGGCAGGTGCTTCACGTAGACGCCGGTCGTCGCCGGCATCCCGGCCAGGCTGCGGGCCAGCAGCGCCGCCAGCACCGGGTCGTCGGCTTGCGCCGCCGGCGCCGCCGGCCACGTCGCCAGCCCGCACGCGAGCAGGACGGCCGCCGCGTGGAGGCGTCCGCGCGTCATGCGAACGGGTAGGCGCCTTTGGCGACCGCCGCGTCGGCGATCTGCCGGCGGACGGCGACGAGGTTGGCTGGCGTGAGCTTGAGGAGCCGGCGCAGCGCCGCCAGGTGCACGCGCAGCGTGTCGCCCTCGGCCAGCGCCGCCAGGGCCTGCCGCGCCGACACCTCGACGCGTCCGGCCGCCTCGTGGACGACGGCGGTGGCCGTGGCGGCATGCAGGGCCGCCGCGCCGGCCCCGGCGGCGCGGGCGCGCAGCAGCGCGCTGTCGGCCACGTAGGCGTCGATCACCAGATCGGCCAGGTGCATCAGCACTTCCTGCTCGTCCTGCAGCCGCTCGCCGTGGCGCTCCATGGCCACGCCGGCGACCAGCAGCACCACCTTCTTGAACGCGGCGGCGGCCCTGCCCTCGGCGGCCAGCGGACCGTCGTCCTCGTGCATGGCCGGCGGGCCGAGGATCTCGGCCTGCAGGGCCTTGGCGGCGGCGATGAGCGGCAGCTCGCCCTTCAGCGCCCGCTTCATCAGCATGCCGGGGATGAGCAGCCGGTTGATCTCGTTGGTGCCCTCGAAGATGCGGTTGACGCGGGCGTCGCGATAGCGCCGTTCGATCGGGTAGTCGGCGACGAAGCCATTGCCGCCGAAGATCTGCAGCGCCTCGTCGATGACGAAGTCCACGGTCTCGCTGCCGTAGACCTTGGCGATCGACGCCTCGACCGCGAACTCCTCGAGGGCCTGGAGCGTGGCCGCGGCGCCGGCGCCGGTGGCGGCGATGCGCTGATCGATCAGCCCGGCGGTGCGGTACATCAGGCTCTCGAGAGCGTAGGTGCGGGCGGTCATCTCGCCGAGCTTGTGGCGGATGGCGCCGAAGCCGGCGATCGCCACGCCGAACTGGCGCCGCGTGGCCGCGTACTTCGCGGCGTCGCCGACGGTCTGGCGGGCGCCGCCGAGCACCATCGCGCCGAGCTTGAAGCGGCCGAAGTTGAGGACGTTGAACGCCACCTTGTGGCCCTTGCCGACCTCGCCGAGCACGGCGTCGGCCGGCACCGCGACGTCCTGCAGGATCACCGGCGTGGTCGACGAGCCGTGCAGGCCCATCTTGTGTTCTTCCTTGCCCGAGCTGACGCCGGGCCACGTCCGCTCGACCAGGAACGCCGTGAAGTGCTCGCCGTCCACCTTGGCGAAGACGACGAACACGTCGGCGAACCCGCCGTTGGTGATCCACATCTTCTCGCCCGACAGGCGGTAGCTGCCGTCGGCCTGGCGGGTGGCCCTGGTCTTGGCGCCGAGGGCATCGCTGCCCGAGCCGGATTCGCTGAGGCAGTAGGCGCCGACCAGCGCGCCGCTGACCAGCCCGGGCAGGTAACGCTGCTTCTGCGCCTCGGTGCCGAACATGTAGATCGGCAGCACGGTGAGGTTGGCCTGGGCGCCGAAGGTGACGGCGAACGAGGCGCTGCGCGCCATCTGCTCGCTGACGATCATCGTCGACACCTTGTCGAGTTCGACGCCGCCGTAGCTTTCGGGCACATTGGTACCGAGCAGGCCGAGCGCGCCGCACTTCTGCACCAGCGCGCGGTTCAGCGCCCAGTCCTTCTGCTCCAGCCGATCGACGGCCGGCAGCACCTCCTGGTCCATGAACTCGGCGGCGGTCTGTTCGATCAGCCGGTGCTCGTCGCTGATGCGCTCGCGCGTCATCACCGTCGCCGGCTCGCCCTCGCCGAGCAGCCACTCCCCGCCCTTCGCCGTCTGCGTCGCCGTCGTCATCGTGTCCCTGGACTTCCTAGCCGCTAGCCGCTAGCCCCTAGCCGCTTCGAGCGAGCGCCTCGAGAATCAGAGGCGCTCGAATACCCCTGCCGCCCCCATCCCACCGCCCACGCACATCGTCACCAGCCCGTAGCGACCCTGGCGTCGCCGCAGCTCGTGGACGATCGACGTCGTCATCCGCGCGCCCGTGCAGCCGAGCGGATGGCCGAGGGCAATCGCCCCGCCGTTGACGTTGAGCCGCGCCGGGTCGATGTCGAGCTCGGCCAGGCACGCCAGCACCTGGGCGGCGAACGCCTCGTTCAGCTCGACGAGGTCGATGTCCCCCAGCGCCAGCCCGGCCTGCTTCAGCACCTTCTTCACCGCCGGCACGGGGCCGATGCCGAAGAGCTCTGGCGCCACGCCGGCCGTCGCGTACGCCACGAAGCGGGCCAGCGGAGTGAGGCCGTGGGCGCGGGCGTACTCGGCGGAGACCAGCACCAGCGCCGCGGCGCCGTCGCTCGTCTGCGAGGAGTTGCCCGCCGTGACGGTGCCGGCGACGTGGAATGCCGGCTTCAGCCCGGCCAGCGCCGCCGCCGACGTCTCGCGCCGCGGGCCTTCGTCCACGGCGACGACCACCGCGCGCGTCGCCGGTACGCCGTCGGCGCCGGTCTCGGTCAGCCGGGTGGTCACCGGGACGATCTCGTCGGCGAATCGGCCGGCGTCGCCGGCGGCGACGGCGCGTTCGTGGGACCGCAGCGCGAAGGCATCCTGGGCCTCGCGCGAGATGCCCGACAGCCGGGCGTGGTTCTCGGCGACCAGCCCGGTGCTGAGATAGACGTCGGGATATGCGGCGACCAGGCCGGGGTTGGGCGAGACGGTGTGGCCGCCCATCGGGATGAGGCTCATCGATTCGGTGCCGCCGGCGACCACCACCGCGGCGTGGCCGAGCATGATCCGTTCGGCGCCGTAGGCGATCGCCTGCAGGCCCGACGAGCAGAAGCGGTTCACGGTGACGGCCGCCGCCGAGACCGGCAGGCCGGCCCGCAGGCTGGCGATGCGGGCGACGTTCAGGCCCTGCTCGGCCTCGGGCATCGCGCAGCCGAGGATCACGTCGTCGATGTCGTCCGCCGCGACGCCGGGGACGCGCCGCATCGCCTCGGCGATCGCCACGGCGGCCAGTTCGTCGGGTCGGGTGTGGCGGAACACGCCGCGCGGCGCCTTGCCCACCGGCGTGCGGACCGCGGCGACGATCACGGCGTCGTGCATGGCGGGCTCCCTCGCGTCACGCCGTCCAGTCGGCGAGCAGGTCTTCGACGGCGTCGCCGACCAGCGACGTCTTGCCCTCGAAGAGGTGGTTGGCGTCCTCGATGAAGACGAGTTCCTTGGGCTCGGGCAGCGGCGCATAGAACGCGCGCAGCAGCTTGGCGGCGATGAGCTCGTCCTGTTCGCCGTGGACGAAGAACTTCGGCTTGGCGGAGCTGGCCAGCGCCGAGAAGTCGTAGCGATCGACCGGCGGCGCCACCGCCAGCAGCAGCGACACGCGCGGATCCGCGGCGCCGACGCTGAGCGCGATCCACGACCCGAACGACATCCCCGCCGCCCACAGCGGCAGGCTGGGGAAGCGGCCTTCGGCGAAGGTCAGGGCGGCGCGGAAATCGTCCTGTTCGCCGGGGCCGGCGTCGAAACTGCCGGCGCTGGCGCCGACGCCGCGGAAGTTGAAGCGCAGCGCGGCGACGCCGACGCGGGTGAGCGCCTTGGCGGTCTGGTAGAGCGCCTTGGTGTGCATGGTGCCGCCGTGGAGCGGATGCGGATGGCCGCAGACGGCGACGGCTCGCGGCGCGCCGTCGGGCAGATCCAGGCGGGCCTCGAGCGGGCCGGCGGGCCCGGTGATCTCACGAAGGAACTCGGTCGGCACGGGCGATACGACTCCTGACTACGCGCTCTTGGCGTCGGCGGCGGCCGACGTGATCCCGGCGGTGAACTCCCCGACCAGCGCCGCGAACTCGCGGGCGCGGGTCAGCGTGCCGGCATGGCCGGTGTGCGGCATGGTGACGGCGCGGGCGTGCGGCAGCCACGCCAGGTACTCGGCGGTCAGCCGCGGCGGCACGACCCGCTCGAGCGCGGCTTCACCGGTGACGACCATCGCCGGCACCGGCACCGGCCGATCGATGGCGAAGCGCGCGTCCTGCAGCCAGTGCAGCCGGCGCGCCATGCGTCCCGCCGATGGCGGCGCGGCGACGACGCGCAGGCCCTGCGTGACGGCGAAGCGCAGCCGCTCGCCCAGGGCGGGAATCGCCGCCTTCAGCTCGGGATACGCGCGCATCGGACCGCCGAGCCAGAACACCGGCGCCAGCAGGCGCGGCGCGGCCAGGTACCGGCGCACGCGGGGATCCGGCCGCCAGGTCGGCGGCGGCGCCGAGACGATCACGACGCCGGCCACGCGCTCGGGATGCCGGGCGGCGAACTCCGCCGCCACCAGGCCGCCGTACGAGACGCCGACCAGCACCGGCCGCTCGGCGCTCGTCGCCGCCAGCACGTCGTCGAGCTGGGCGACGTAGTTCTCGAACCCGCGGTCCTGCGCCCAGGCGAAGCCGCTGGTCGGCTCGTCACAGAGGGAGTAGGTGATGGCCCGGCCGTGCTCGGCGAGCGCCGTCATCGTCGGCGCCATCCATTCCCAGCGCCCCTGGATGCCCGGCACGACGACGATCGGCGTGCCCTGTCCGCGTTCGACGATGCCCGGCATGACGTCAGTTCCTGAGCGGCTTGCCGGTGGCCAGCGTGTGCTGGATGCGGGCCAGCGTCTTGGGTTCGCCGAGCAGGCGCAGGAACGCCTCACGCTCGAGATCGAGGAAGTGCTGCTCGCCGATGGTCGTGCGATGCGCCACGTCGCCGCCGGCGAAGAGCGTGGCCAGGGTGCGGCCGACCAGCGCGTCGTGGTCGCTGGCGCGGCCGGCCCGCCACGCCAGGTGTACGCCGAGGCGCAGCGCCGCGGCCAGCGACTCGCCGCCAACCGGAATGGCGGTGCGGCGCGGCGGCGGGCGATAGCCGGCGTCGGCTCGCGACACGGCCAGGGCCTTGGCGTCGGCGATCAGCCGCTCGCGGTTCATCGTGACGCCGTCGGTCGGGGCGAGGTAGCCGAGACGGACGGCGTCGGGGCCGCTCGCCGACACTTTGGCCAGCGCCACGGTCTCGAACACCGGCTGCACGAACGGCAGCGGGTCGGCGCCGGCCGGCACGCGCGCCATCGCTCGCGCCACCATCTCCTTGGTGCCGCCGCCGGCGGGAATCAGCCCGACGCCGGCCTCGACCAGGCCCATGTAGGTCTCGCCGGCCGCCTGGACGCGATCGGCGTGCAGGACGATCTCGCAGCCGCCGCCGAGCGCCAGGCCGGCGGGGGCGACGACGACCGGCACCTCGCTGTAGCGCAGCGCCAGCGCGCACTGCTGGAACGCGCGCACCATCTGATCCAGCTCGTCCCAGTTGCCCTCCTGCGCCTCCAGGAGCACGAGCACGAGGTTGGCGCCGGCCGAGAAGTTGGCGGCCTCGCTGCCGACGACCAGCGCGCGATGATTGCGGGCCGCTTCGCGCACGCCCTGGTGGAGCATCGCGATCGTGTCGCCGCCGATCGCGTTCATCTTCGAGTGGAACTCGACGCACAGCACGCCCTCGCCGAGATCGACCAGGCTGGCGCCCGGGTTCGACGCGACGACGCCGCGCGCGCGGCGCGCCGTCTGCAGCAGCTGCAGACCCGGCCCGGCCGGCGGCAGGGGCGCGTCACGAAAGGCCGTGCGGCCGCCGTCGAGTACCGCCTGGATCGCCGCCGGCACCGCCTCCACGCCGTGCGCGCGCGCCGCCTCCATCACCTCGCGCACGCCGATGGCGTCCATCAGCTCGAATGGGCCCAGGTCCCACCCGAAGCCCCAGCGCATCGCCCGATCGACATCGTCGATTGAGTGCGCGATCCAAGGCGCAACGCGCGCGGCGTAGACCAGCGTGGGCGCCAGCGTCTCGCGCAGGAATGCGCCGACGCGGTCGTCGCCGAGGAACAGCGTCCGCACCCGGGCGCCGACGTCGTCGATGCGGCGGGCGGCGTCGATCGACGGGAACGACGGCTTGCGCTGCGGGACGTAGTCGCCGGTGGCGGGATCGAACGTGAAGATCGCGGAGGCGCCGGCGGCGTCCTTGCGCCGTTCGTAGAAGCCGCGGCCGGTCTTCTCGCCGAGGGCGCCGGCGGCGAGCCGGCCGGCCAGCAGGTCCGGGGTGCGGAACCAGGCCCGATCCGCCGCCGTGTCGAGCCGGTCCTCCAGGTTGCGCAGGACGTGGCCGAGCACGTCGAGGCCGGCGATGTCCATGGTGCGGAACGTCGCCGAGGCCGGCCGGCCGATGGCCTTGCCGGTGATCGCGTCGACCTCGTCGATGGTGTACCGCCCGCTTTCGACGGCGCGCAGGACGGCGGCCACGCCGTGCAGGGCCAGGTGGTTGGCGATGAAGTTCGGCGTGTCCCTGGCCACCACCACGCCCTTGCCCAGCACGCGGTCGCCGAAGGCAGCGATGGTCCCGAGCACGGCGGGCGCGGTGTCGGGCAGCGGGATCAGCTCGAGCAGCGACAGGTAGCGCGGCGGGTTGAAGAAGTGCGTGCCGAGCCAGCGGGCGCGCCGCTCGGCCGGCCACCCCTCCGCGATGGCGCCGACCGGGATGCCCGAGGTGTTGGTGCTGAGCACGGCGTCGGGCCGGCACGCGGCGGCGACCGTCTCGAGCAGCGTCCGCTTGACGTCGAGCCGCTCGACCACCGCTTCGACCACCCAGTCCACGCCGGCGAGGCGGGCCAGATCCTCGTCGAAGCCGCCGGTCGTGACCAGCGTCCACGCGTCGGGTGTGAACTGCGGATCGGGCTTGAGGCGGCGGGCCCGCTCGAGGCCCTGGCGGGCGGCGTCGCGGCTCACGTCGAGCAGCACCGACGGCACGCCGGCGTTGGCCAGGTGCAAGGCGATCTGCGCGCCCATCGTCCCGGCGCCGAGGACGCCGACCGATCGGATGGTCATGCCGTGCCTCCTGCCACCGGCCGCTGGTGCACGCCGTGGAGGAACAGGTCGATCACCGCGTCGGCCTCGGCCTCGAGCGAGTAGCGGCGCTTGCTCAGCATCCAGTTCGTGGCCATCTCGTCGAGGGCGCCGAACAGGATCTTGGCGGCGGTCGTGGCGCTGACGTCGCGGCGGAAGAGCCCGGCGGCCTGTCCGGCCTCGACGGCGTCGCGGATGATGCCGAGGTACTCGCGGAGGTAGCTCGACGAGAAGCGTTCCATGAACTTGGTGGACTGGCGCAGCTCCACCTGGAACACCACGGCCAGGTCGCGGTCGCGGCCGAGCCGTTCGAGATGCAGGCGGGCGATACGGCTGAGGCGGTCGCGCGGATCGGATGCCCCGGTGAGCGCGTCGCGGCCGGCGGCGATGGCATCCTTCATGGTCCGCTCGAACAGCGACACCAGCAGGTCGTCCTTGCTGCGGAAATACAGGTAGACCGTGCCGGCGGCGACGCCGGCGGCCTTGGCCACGTCGGCGACCTGGGCGTTGAAGAAGCCGCGCTGGGCGAAGACCTGCGTGGCCGCCTTGAGGATCGCCTCGCGCTTGTCGGCGACGGGCACCCGTGGCTCGGCGGCACGTTTGGCGACGGGAGTCAGGGCGGCGGTGCGGGCCATGAATGAATGTTCATTCATTCTCGGCCGGCGTCTCGGACGCTGTCAACGGCGATTTCGGGGTTCTATAATCCGCGCCATGTTCGTCACGGCGCCAGCCGCCGCCCACTGGCGCGCTTTCACACTGCTCGTCGCTCTGGCGATGGCCACGGCCTCCTGCCGCGGCGAGGGCGGCGCGGCGCCCGGCGCCACCCGCGACCGGCTGATCTTCGCCGCTGCCGCCGACGCCACCACCCTCGACCCGCACAACACCACCGACACCGAGTCCGACCAGGTGATCATGATGGTGTACGAGCCGCTGATCGCCTTCGACGATCAGATGCGGATCGGGCCGCGCCTGGCCGAGCGCTGGAGCGTCGCCGAGGACGGCGTCACCTGGACGTTCCACCTGCGCAGCGGCGTCCGCTTCCACGACGGCACGCCGTTCGACGCCGAAGCGGTGCGGCTCAACTTCGCCCGCGTGCTCGACCCGGTCGCCAATCACAAGCGGCTCTCGCTCTTCAGCATGATCGAGCGCGTCGAGGTGGTGGACCCGCTCACCGTGCGGTTCGTCACCAAGTACCCGTTCGGCGCGTTCGAGCCGACGATCGCCCACGTCTCGTCGGCGATCGTCAGCCCGGCGGTGGCCGCCGCGCACGGCAAGGCCTTCGGCAGTTCGGCGCCGGCCGTGTCCGGCACCGGGCCCTACCGCGTCGCCAGCTGGAAGAAGGATCAGGAGATCGTCCTCGCGCGGTTCGACGGCTACTGGGGGACCGAGGGCGTGACCCGCGAGATCGTCTACCGGCCGATTCCCGAGGCCGCCGCCCGCGTGCTGGCGCTCGAGAGCGGCGACGTCGACGTCATCTCGCGCATCCCGGCCACCGACATCCCGCGCCTCGAGACGCGCAGCGACGTGGCGGTCCACAAGCTGCCCGGCGTCGGCGCCCAGCAGTTCCGCTTCAACGTCAGCCGCAAGCCCTACGACGACCCGCGGGTGCGCCAGGCGATCTCCTACGCCATCGACCGCCAGGCCATCGTCCGCAGCCTGGTGTCGAGCTTCGCGCGGCCGTCGACCAGCGCGCTCACGCCGATCATGCGCGGCTACGTGAACCTCGGCGAGATTCCCTACGACCCCGACAAGGCGCGCGCGTTGCTGGCGGCGGCCGGCTACCCGAAGGGCTTCGCCACGAAGATCGCCACTACGCCGCGCTACCCGATGGGCGTCGAGCTGGCCGAGGCGGTCGCGGCGGACCTGAAGAAGGTCGGCATCACCGCCGCCATCGAGGTGTTCGACTGGGCGACGATGGTGCAGTTCTGGGCCGGGCTGCCGCCCGAGAAGAACCCGCAGGAGATCTTCATCATGGGCGCCGGCGCCTCCACTGCCGACGCCGACTGGGGCCTGCGGCCGATCTTCCGCAGCGCGCCGACCAACGAGAACAACTACGGCTACTACTCGAACGCCGAGTTCGACCGGGTGATCGAAGCGGCGATGCGCGAGACCGACGCCGCGAAGCGCCAGGCCCTGTACCGCCGCGCCCAGGAGATCGTCTACCTCGAGGATCCCGGCGCGGTGTGGCTGTTCGACACCCTCTACAGCGTGGCGGCCCGCAAGGCGGTCAGCGGCGTGCGGCCGCTGCCGCTCGGCGTCGTCACCTTCGAGCGGGCCGCGGTCGCGGCCTCGTAGGGTCGCCATGCGCGGGCTCGGTCGCCTCGTCGGCAGGGCGCTGGCCCGGCTGGTGCCCGTGCTGCTGGCGATCTCGATCCTGGTCTTCTCGATCGTCCACGCCATCCCCGGCGACCCCGCCGTCATCGCCGCCGGCCTCGAGGCCGCACCGGCCACGGTGGAGCGGATTCGCCGCGACCTCGGCCTCGACCAGCCGCTGCCGATCCAGTTCGCCAGCTTCGTGGGCCGCACGCTCGCCGGCGATCTCGGCGTGTCGATCCGCACCGGCGCGCCGGTGGGCCAGGAGATCCTCGACCGCCTGCCGCACACCGTCATTCTCGCCGCCGGCGGCGTCGTCATCGCCGTCGGGCTCGGCCTGGCGATCGGCATCGCGGCGTCGCTGTCGCGGCGGGTCGTCACCGATCGGCTGCTGACCGCCCTCAGCCTGCTGTCGGCCTCGACGCCGTCGTACTGGCTGGCGCTGATGCTGATGCTGGTGTTCTCGGTCGGCCTCGGCTGGCTGCCGGCGATCGGCGTCGGCACGCCGGCCCACTACGTGCTGCCGTGCGTGGCGCTCGGCCTCCAGTCGGCCGGCGCGGTGGCGCGGATGACGCGGGCGTCGGTCCGCGAGGTGCTGGCGCAGGACTTCCTGCGCGCCGCCCGCGCCAAGGGAGTGCCCGAACGTCTCGCCATCGCCAGGCACGGCCTGCGCAACGCGTTGCTGCCCGTGCTCGGCCTGGTCGGGTTGCGCGTCGGCGGGCTGCTGGCCGGCACCGTGCTCGTCGAGAGCGTGTTCGCGGTACCTGGCGTCGGCCGGATGATGGTGGACGCGGTGGTCGCCCGCGACTTCCCGATGGTCCAGGGCGGTGTGCTGGTCGTGGCGACGATGGTGGTGGTGGTCAACGCCGTCACCGACCTCACCGCCAGCTGGCTCGATCCGCGGGTGCGGACGTGACCGCGTCGCTGGCGTTCTTCCGCCGCGATCCGCTGGCCGCCGTCGCGGCCGTGGTGCTGGCTGTCGCTGCGATCGCCGCGCTGGCCGGCCCGTGGCTGGCGCCCTTCGACCCGCTCGGCGTGGATCTGGCCGCCAACTACCAGCCCAGCTCGTGGACGCATCCGCTCGGCACCGATCACCTCGGCCGCGACACCCTCAGCCGGCTGCTCGCCGGGGCGCGCGTGTCGCTCGGCATCGCCTTGGCCGCCACCGGCGCCGGCCTGCTCGTCGGCGCCGCACTGGGGCTGGTCGCCGCCTGGCGCCGCGGCGTCGTCGATCTGCTGTTCATGCAGGCGGTGGACATCCTGCTGGCGCTGCCCGAACTGCTGCTGGCGATCACGGCGATCACGATTCTCGGCCGCGGCACCACCTCCACCGTCGTCGCCGTCGCCATCTACGCCGTGCCGTCGTTCGCGCGGATCGTCCGCGCCGCCGCCCAGCCGCTGGTCGGCGCCGACTACGTGACGGCGGCCCGGGCCGCCGGCGCCTCGGACGCGCGGGTGCTGTGGCGGCACGTGCTGCCAGGCTGTGCCGCGCCCATGCTCGCGCACGCCACGGTGATGCTCGGCAGCGCCATCCTGCTGGCCTCGGGGCTGTCGTTCCTCGGCCTCGGCGTCCAACCGCCCGACGCCGAGTGGGGCGCGATGCTGAGCCGGGGCCGCGAGCTGTTGCGCACCGCGCCGCTCGGCGCGGTGGCGCCGGGGGTGGCGATCACGGCCACCGTGCTGAGCTTCTCGCTGCTCGGCGACGGCCTGCGCGACGCGGTCTCGCCGCGCCGCGGCTCGCGCCTCAACTGATCGCGCGCTGCACGATCGCCTTGAAGCGCTGGCGCAGGTTGCCGGGGTTGGCCGGGCTGCTCTGCGTCATCAGCACGATCACGCTCTGCTTCACCGGATCGACCCAGAAGATCGTCCCGGCGGTGCCGTCCCAGCCGTACTCGCCGCGGCTGGCGCCCGAGGCGCCGGGATCGAGCAGCACGTTGACGTTGGCCAGCCCCCAGCCCATCGTGCCGCCGCGGGCCGCCTGCACGGCTGCCGGCAGGCCGTTGGCGGTGATGCGGGCGACCGTCTCGGCCTTCAGCACGCGCACGCCGCCGAGCGCGCCGCCGTCGAGCAGCATCTGGCTGAAGCGCAGGAAGTCGGGCACCGTCGACACGAGGCCGACCGCGCCCTCGAGCAGCGCCGGCCGCTCGGTGAACGGCACCGCTTCGATGTCCACCGGCACCAGGCCGCCCGCCGCGGCCGGGCCGTAGACCGTCGCCAGGCGATCGCGACGTGGTGCGTCCACCCAGAAGCGCGTGTCGGTCATGCCCAGCGGCGCGAACAGGCGCTGCTCCAGGAATTCGTCGAACGGCTGGCCCGACCAGACCTCGACCAGCCGGCCGACCACCGTCGTCGCCTCGCTGTAGCGGAAGCGGGTGTGCGGATCCTCCATGAGCGGCGCGGCGGCGATCTTGCCGACGAACACCGGCAGCGTGTCGGCGCGGCTGCGCACGCCGAGCGTGCGATACAGCTCCGAGGTGCGATGGCTGAGACCGGAGGTGTGCAGCAGCAGGTCTTCGACCGTGATCGGCCGCACCGGCGGCCGCGGCGCCGCGCCCGGGGCGTCCACGACGCGCACGCCGGCGAACTCCGGCAGGTACTTCGCCACCGGGTCGTCGAGCTGGAAGCGGCCTTGCTCCCAGAGCATCATCGCCGCCACGGCGGTGACCGGCTTGGCCATCGAGTAGATGCGGAAGATCGTCCGCGGCGTCATCGGCGTCTTCGTCCGCAGGTCCTGGACGCCGACCGCCTCCAGGTAACCGACCGAGCCGCGGCGGGCCACCGCCGCGACGGCGCCGGCGACGAGGCCGTCGTCGACGGCCTGACGCAGCAGCGCGGTGGCGTCGGCCAACGCCGTTGCGTCGAGGCCCACCGCCTCGGGCCGCGCCGCCGGCAGTCCCTGGCGGCCATTCCCGGCGGCCACGGTCAGCGCCACGCCGGCCATCGCCATCGCCACCACGCGTCGGGTCGTCGTCACTCGGTCCACCTCGTGAGGATACGCTCGCGGTCGAACACGCGCACGCCGACCCAGGCCAGCACCGCGGCGATGGCCCAGCCGGCGGCCGCCGCGGTCAGCAGCGTGGCGGTGCTCACTCCGTCGCCGAGACGGCCGACGAACAGCGCGACCAGCGGCAGCACGATCAGCACCGAGAACTGCTGGGCAGCGCGGGCATCGCGAGCCCGCGACGATACGACGACGCCGAGCATCAGCGCCGCCGCGGCCGCCGCCGGGGCCAGGCCGGCGACTAGCGCCGCGGCATTGGTCGTGACCAGGGCGGAGGCAACGCCGGACGCGGCCAGCGCCGCGACCGCCAGCAGAAACGCGGCGCCTCCGCCGGCGAGCAGCGCGAGCGCTACGACGAACGCGGCGCCAGCCTTGGCGACGAGCAGCTCGGCGGTCGTGATCGGCGTCGCCAGCAGCGGCTCGAGCGAGCGGCCGCGCATCTCGTCGACGATGCTGGTCGTCACCAGCGTCATCGCGCCGACGACCGGCACCAGCACGAGCAAGGGCACGAACTGGGCGAGGAGCCAGGCCTGCGCGGCCGCTTCGTGGCCGAGCGTCGCCGCCCCGGGCAGGCTCTCTCTGGCCAGGGCCACCAGGTCGTCGGCGTCCTGCAGCGATTCGCCGGTCCACGCCGGCACGCCGATCGCCACGCCGAGCGGCACGGCCACGGCCGTGGCCAGCATGGCCAGCGGGCCCACCAGCACCGCTGGCGTGGCGCGCAGCTCGGCCAGGTCCTTGGCCGCCACGGCGCCGATGCGTCGCCAGTCAGTCATGACGCTCGACCAGGGCGAGATACGCCGCCTCCAGCGACGGGCGATCCTCGCGGACGCCACGCACGCGCGCCCCCGCCGTCACCAGCGCCGTGACCACGGCCGGGACGTCGGCCGTTGCGGCCAGCGTCACGCGCACGCGGCCCGACGTGGTCGTGGCGGTCTCGACCGCGGTCGCGAACGGCGCGAGCACGGCACTCCAACGCGTCGCCTCGCCGTCCACCTCGATGTCGAGGACCGGTGGGGCCGCCGTCGCCAACCGCTCGCGAAGCCCCCGCGGGGTGTCGAACGCCCGCAGCGTCCGCTGCAGCACTGCCACGCGATCGGCGAGCGCCTCGGCTTCGTCGAGTTGATGGGTCGAGAGCAGCACCGCCGCGCCGTCGCCGCGTGCCTCGCGGACCACGTCGCGCACCAGACGGGCCGCCGCCGGGTCGAGCCCCGACGTCGGCTCGTCGAGCAGCAGCACACGCGGCGCGTGGAGCAGCGCCCGCGCGAGTGCCACCCGCTGGCGGAGCCCCTTCGACAGCACGCCGGCCCGGTCGTCGGCGCGCGACGTCAGGTCGAATCGTTCGAGCAGCGATCGCACGCGGGCGTCGGGGGCGTCGACGCCGTGCAGCCGGGCGTAGGTGAGCAGGTTGGCCGTGACGGTGAGCCGGTCCCACAGGCCAGGGGTCTCGGTGAGCAGGCCGACGCGCGCCCGCAGGTCACTCGATCCGCCGGCCCCGATCGGCACGCCGGCCACCGCGCCGGTGCCCGCGGACGGCGCCAGGAGCCCCGCCAGCAGGCGCAGCGTGGTGGTCTTGCCGGCGCCGTTCGGTCCGAGCAGCACCACGACCTCGCCGGCGGCGACCTGCAGGGTGAGGTCGTCGAGGGCGACCCGCGTGCCGTAGCGCTTCGACACGCCGCGGAGGTCGATGGCCGGGGCCAGGGCAACGGACACGCCGGCGGCCATGGTCGTCACGGCACCGCGAACTCGTAGCAGCCGGGGGTGACGAGCACGCGACCGCCGCCTGCGAAGTGCAGGCTCGCCGGCGCGACGACGCCGGCGGCCTGGAACTGGACGGTGCGCACCTTCTCGCCGAGCCCGTCGAAGACGTAGGTGTAGGGCACGACGAACGACACCCACAACCGTCCCGCGGCATCGACCGCCGCGGTGCGCACGGCCGGCGACACCAGCGGAATCTCGGTGCCGTCCACCGCGCGTCGCGGCCACACATCGGGGATCGCCGCCACCACCGCGTCGATCTCGCGGCCCTGCATCACGCGGTGGAACAGCAGGGTGCCGGCGGCGTCGAACTTCGCGAACGCCGGCGGCCCGGCGATGAACACGAACCAGAAGCCGCCGGTCGGGTCGGCCAGCGGGATGCCGGCGTTGAGCGCCAGGTGCAGCTCGCGGTCGTCTTCGTGCCCGGTGCGCCGCTGACGGCCGATGGTGCGCACCGGTGTTCCGGCGAGGCCGTACTCCGTGAACAGGCCGCCGGTCTCGGGCTGGCTGATGAGCAGCGAACGCCCGGTGTACTGCAGCGTGCCGATGCCGCTCAGCGACAGGCTGCCGAGGGTGACGCGGGCGGTGGCGCGGCCGGGCAGGAAGAAGCCGCTGAGCCGCTGCCCGTCGGCGGCGAAGAACTGCAGACGCTCGCGGCCGTTGGGGGCATCCGCGACCACGAAGGTGCCGTCGGCGGCGGCGTCGAAGGCGGTGGGCTCGATGACCCGGCCGGCTTCGCCGCCAATCGCCACGAGCTTGCGTGCCGCGGTGCCGTCGGCGTCGAGCCCGTAGACGGCGTGGCCGCGGCGGTCGAAGACGAACTGGCGGCCCGAAGGCAGGCGCTGGTAGCCGAGCGGCTCGCGAAACTCACCGACGACCTCGGCGGGCAGCGCCGCCACCGAGCGCAGGACGTCGATGCGGCCCGGCGACGCCGCGGGAGCCGCGACGACCGGCCGGCGCGCGGCGGTGGCCGGCGCCTGCGCGCGCGGTCCGTCGCCGCCGGCGGCGACCAGCAACGCGACGACCGCCGCGGCGCCGCGAAAGCCCACCGCCCGCCCTCAGTACTTCGCGAGCTGTCGGATCGCCGCCAGCACGTCGGCGGTCTGCGGCAGGATCCGCTCTTCGAGGTCGGGGTGATAGGCGACCGGGCAGTCCATCGCCGCCACCCGCTTCACCGGCGCGTCGAGCTCGTCGAACAGCTCCTCGGAGATGCGCGCGGCGATCTCGGCGCCGAAGCCGCAGGTGAGCTGGTCCTCGTGGACGACGATCACGCGGTTGGTCTTCCTGACCAGCGCGGCGATGCCGGCCCAGTCGTACGGCATGATCGTCCGCAGGTCGAACACGGCGACGCTCACGCCTGTCTCTTATACACATCTGACGC
>CAYUAX010000073.1:19359-21266 GCA_964442845.1 uncultured Bifidobacteriaceae bacterium
GCGACGCTCACGCCGTCCTTCTCGGCCTGCTGCGCGGCGAGGATCGAGCGCTGCACCAGCGCGCCCCAGGTGACGATGGCGATGTCGGTGCCGTCGCGCTTCAGCGCGCCCTTGCCGAACGGCACCATGTAGCCGGCGCCGGGGTAAGCCCCCTTGTTGTAGGTCTGGCGATACAGGTGCTTGTGCTCGAGGAACATCACCGGGTCGTCGCAGCGGATCGACGTGCGCAGCAGCCCGGCGGCGTCGGCGGCGTTGGACGGGAAGGCGATGCGGATGCCGGGGCAGTGCGCGAAGATGCTCACGCCGGACTGGCTGTGGTACGGCGCGCCGCCGCGCAGGTAACCGCCGATCGGCACGCGGATGACCATCGGGCAGGTGGTGTTGTTACCCGAGCGATAGCGCATCATGGACATCTCGTCCTTGATCTGCATCATCGCCGGCCAGATGTAGTCGAAGAACTGGATCTCGACCACCGGCTTGAGCCCCCGCATCGCCATGCCCACGGCACGACCGATGATGCTCGCTTCAGCAATGGGCGCGTTGAAGACACGGTCCTCGCCGAAGGTGCGCTGCAGGCCGTGGGTGACCTTGAACACCCCGCCCTTGCCCTTCACCTCTTTCAGGGCTTCCTTGCGGCTGGCGTCGGCGACGTCCTCGCCGAAGACGACGATGCGCGCGTCGTGCGCCATCTCGTCCTTCAACGTGCGGTTGATCGCATCGACCATCGTCTCCGGCTTGCCCTCGGGGCGAGCCGGCGTGTCGAAGGCGGCCGACGTCGGATCGACGTCGGGCGAGTACACGAACCGCCCCGCGGTGCGCTTGTCGGGCTTCGGCGCGACGATCGCCTGCTCGGCCGCAAGCGCGACCTCACGCTCGATCTCCGCGTCCATCGCCGCGAGTTCGGCGGCCGTGGCGAGCCCGTTCGTCGTGATGAACGACGAGAGCTTCACGATGGGATCCCGCCGCGCCTCCGCTTCCCGCTCCGCCGCCGTCTTGTACAACTTCTCGTCGTCGGACAGGGAGTGGGAGTAGGGCCGGATGACGTGGGCGTGCACCAGCGCCGGGCCCTTGCGGGCACGCACGTACGCGGCCGCGGCCCGCATGGCACGGAGGCTGTCGAAGAGATCGGTGCCGTCGGCCGTTTCGATGTGCAGGCCCGGGAACCCCCGCAGGACCTTGGAGATGTCGCCGCCCGGCGTTTCGACCTCCACCGGCGTGGAGATGGCGTAGCCGTTGTCCTCGACGAGGAACAGCACGGGCAGGTGGCGGGTGCACGACGCGCTGACCGCCTCCCAGAACTCGCCTTCGCTCGTGGAGCCCTCACCGAGCGAGGTGTAGACGATCTCGTCCGCGTGGAAGAGCGATGTGCGGCCGGGGATGGCGTCGATCCGGCTGTACAGCAGGCCCGCCTCGGCCATGCCGACCGCGTGCAGCACCTGTGTGGCCGTCGCGCTCGAGCCGGCGACGATGTTCAGTGACTTGTTGCCCCAGTGCGAGGGCATCTGGCGCCCGGCGTTGCTCGGGTCCGTCTCCGCGCCGACCGAGGCCAGGAGCATGTCCAGTGCCGTGACCCCCAGTTGCAGGCAGAGCGCCCGGTCGCGGTAGTAGGCATGGAACCAGTCGTAGCCGGGACGCAGCGTCATGCCCGCGGCCACGAGAATCGCCTCGTGCCCGGCACCGCTGATCTGGAAGAACGCCTGGCTCTGGTTCTTGAGCTGGATTTCCTTGTCGTCGATTTTTCTCGACCGGACGATGCAGCGATAGGCGTCGAGGATCGCGTCGCGGGAGAGACCGTCGAACGCGGGCTGCGAGGCCTGGACTGCCTGCCGATCACCGTTCGCGACGGCGCCCTTCACAACCCCGAAGTATAGCACCGGGGGTCGATGGGATATCCTCAGGGCTGGATG
>CAYUAX010000074.1:0-10931 GCA_964442845.1 uncultured Bifidobacteriaceae bacterium
CGTGGTGCGCGAGGCCATCCACTCGGCGTTCCTGTTCCACGCCATCAAGGCCGGCCTCGACATGGGCATCGTCAACGCCGGCCAGCTCGTCGTCTACCAGGACATCCCGCCCGAGCTGCTCACGCACGTCGAGGACATCATCTTCAACCGCCGCCCCGACGCCACCGAGCGCATGGTCGCCTTCGCCGAGTCGGTGAAGGGCACCGGTGCGAAGCGCGAGGCCGACGTGGCGTGGCGGCAGGGCACGGTCGGCGAGCGCCTGGCCTACGCGCTGGTCCACGGCGTCGTCGACTTCATCGAACAGGACACCGAGGAGGCGCGCCAGCACCTCGGCCGCCCCCTGTCGGTGATCGAAGGGCCGCTCATGGACGGCATGAAGATCGTCGGCGAACGTTTCGGCGCCGGCCAGATGTTCCTGCCCCAGGTGGTCAAGAGCGCGCGGGCGATGAAACGCGCGGTCGCCTACCTCGAGCCGTTCATGGAGGCCGAGAAGGGCGCTGGCGGCGGCCGCCAGTCGGCCGGCACGGTGCTGCTCGCGACGGTCAAGGGCGACGTCCACGACATCGGCAAGAACATCGTCGGCGTCGTCCTCGGCTGCAACGGCTACGAGGTGATCGATCTCGGCGTGATGGTGCCGTGCGCGACCATCCTGAAGACGGCGGTCGATCGCCGCGTCGACGTCGTCGGCCTGTCCGGCCTGATCACGCCGTCGCTCGACGAGATGGTCTTCGTCGCCGGACAGATGCAGGCCCATGGGCCGAAGGTCCCGCTGCTCATCGGCGGCGCCACGACCAGCCGCCAGCACACCGCGGTGAAGGTGGCGCCGGCCTACGACGGCCCGGTGGTCCACGTCGCCGACGCCTCGCGGGTGGTCGATGTCATGGCCAGCCTGCTCAGCGCGACGCAGCGCGAGGGCTTCGCCGCCGCCACCCGGCGCGAGCAGGCCGAGCTGCGCGAGAAGTACGCGGCGCGCCAGGATCGCCCGACGTTGTCGATCGGCCAGGCGCGCGCCAATCGCCTGCGCCTCGATCTGTCGCCGCCGCCGCCGACGCCGGCCTTCCTCGGCGCCCGGCGCGTCGAGGTGCCGCTCGCCGAACTGGTGCCGTACATCGACTGGACGTTCTTCTTCTCCGCCTGGGAGCTGAAGGGCCGCTTCCCCGCCATCCTCGACCATCCGGAACAGGGCGCCGCGGCGCGCGAGCTGTTCGACCATGCGCAGACGCTGCTCGGGCAGATCGTGGCCCGCGGCCAGTTGACGGCGCGCGGCGTCTACGGCTTCTGGCCGGCAGCAGCCGACGGCGACGATCTCGTGGTGTATCGCGAAGGGACCAGGGACCAGGGACAGGGGACCAGGGAGGAGCTCACACGCTTTCCGATGCTGCGGCAGCAGGAGGTCATCGCCGACGACAAGCCGAACCGCTCGCTGGCCGACTTCGTCGCGCCGCTCGACAGCGGCGTCGCCGACTACGTCGGCGCGTTCGCGGTCACGGCGGGCATCGGCGCCGATGCGCTGGCCCGCGGCTTCGAGGCTCAGCACGACGACTACCACGCCATCATGGCCAAGGCGCTCGCCGACCGCCTCGCCGAGGCGTTCGCCGAATACCTGCACGCCCAGGCCCGCCGCGACTGGGGCTACGGCGCGCGGGAGGCGCTGTCGCAGGACGACTTGCGCCGCGAGGCATTCCAGGGCATCCGCCCGGCGTTCGGCTACCCGGCCTGCCCCGACCACAGTGAGAAGCGGCGGCTGTTCGACCTGCTCGACGCCGAGGCCATCGGCATGGGCCTCACCGAGTCGTTCGCGATGACGCCGGCGGCCAGCGTCAGCGGGCTCTACTTCTCGCACCCGCAGGCGAAGTACTTCGCCATCCAGCGGGTCGGCGCCGACCAGGTCGCCGACTACGCGCGGCGCAAGGGCATCCCCGTGGCCGCGGCCGAAGCGTGGCTGCGGCCGGTGCTCGCCTACGATCCGACGCCGGTCGGCGCTTGATGCGGTGATCGCATGCGTTGAATCCTACCCATTCCAGATCGTAGGATCATGGCCATCCCGAGTCCGTCCCCTCGGGACGAGGTCCAGTCGATGCCCGCCCCGTTCCACCCGCCTGCGCTCCACCCACGCCGGCGTCCCCACCCGGACGCCGTGATCGCAGCCCCGCTCGCCCGCCGCCGTTCGCCCCGCCCCACCCAGGCCGTCCGCTTCCGACAGCAGCGCTCGTCCCGACAGCCGCTGCAGTGATCCGCGGCCGCTGACCGCGGCTGCCCCGCTCCAGTCCCGATCGCGTCGGTCCGCCTGCCGGAGGTGTGTCATGAAGGTGTCGTGTGTGTGCGTCGTGTCGCTGCTCGTGTGCGTGTCGTCGGCCGTGGCGCAGCCGCTGCCGCACGTCCGGCCGCTCGACCTGGTGTCGAGGCTGGCGCTCGAACGCGGCGTGGAGGACTCGGCGCGGTTCCGCGCGCTGCTCGACGAGCTCGACGCCTCGAACGTGATCGTGCACGTCGTCGCCGCCCCGACGCTGACGCTCGGCGTCATCGGCACCATGCGCTTCGTCGCCGCGCTCGGCGACACCCGCTACGTCCGGATCACCATCGCCGCGACCTCGCCGCCGGCCCTCCGCGTGGCGACGCTCGCGCACGAACTGCAGCACGCCTGCGAGGTGGCGCGATCGGCCGCCACCACCCACGACGCGGTGCGCCGCCTGTATCAGCGCATCGGCAGCGAGGTGCCGGGGTCGCGCGACGCCTGGGAGACCGACGACGCCCAGCACGTCGGCGCCGAGGTACTGGCCGAACTGCGCGGCCTGCGCCGTACCGCCCGCGTCACCGAGCAGTGACCGTCAGGCGTGCACCGGAGTGTCGGCCGTCAGCACCCGCGGTTCGACGCTGAGGAAGTACGGCACCGCGCAGGCGGCCAGCGCCGCCGCCGCGCCGTAGGCGGCCTGATAGCCGTAGTGCTGCACGATCCAGCCGATCACCACCGAGCCGCTGCCGATGCCGGTGTCGAACGCCGCCAGGATGCTGCCGAACGCGGCGCCACGGCGCGCCGGATCGACGTGACGCATGATGTGGCCGAGGAAGAGCGGATAGGCCGACCCGAAGCCGGTGCCGAACACCAGCGCCGAGACGACGAACACCGGCCGGCTGCCGCCGATCGCGAGCAGGACGAACCCGACCGTCACCAGCAGCAGGCAGGGCACCAGCACCCGCCGGTGGCCGACCCGGTCGCCGAGCCTGGCCACGTAGGGCCGGGTGACCAGGATGGCGATCGAGAACACGGTGAAGTACAGCGCCCGCGGCGCCACCCCCGACGCGTCGCTGTACATCGCGACGAAGCTGGTGATGCCGCCGTAGCCGAAGGCGTAGAGGAACAGCGTGAAGGCCAGCGCCAGCACCTTCCACTCGACCAGGCCGCGCCACGACCAGGCGCGCGCGGCGTGAGCGGGCGCCGGCGGGTCGGGCGGCAGCAGCAGCCAGGCGATGACGAACATCAGCAGGTTGAGGCCGGCGGCCTCGCCGCACAACAGCGTCCAGCCGCCGTGCTCGAACACCCACAGCCCGATCGTCGGCGCCATCGCAATGGCGAAGATCGTCGACATGCCCCAGTAGCTCATGCCCTCCGCCCGGCGCAGCGGCGGCACGAGGTCGGTGACGTAGGAGCTGGCGGCGACGAGCAGGCCCGACCAGAACACGCCGTGCACGACGACCAACGCCAGCATCGGCTGGTAGGCCGGCAGCACCGCGTAGAGGGAGGAGAAGACCGCAATCGCCAGGCTCGACGTCATCAGCACGCGCCGCTTGCCCACCCGGTCGACGATGCCGCCGGTGATCGGCCCGCTCATCGCCGACGCGTAGGTGAGGAAGCCCAGGAACAGGCCGGCGGCGGCGGCACTGCCGCCGAGGGCGCGGATCTGGAACGGCGCGGTCGGCAGCAGCTGGAAGGCGGAGAGGAAGACGACGAAGTTGAACCCGCACATCACGACGAAGCGCGGGGTGAACAGCCGGTCGGCGGGGGGCATCGGGAAGCGATCAGTATACGTGGCGCCCCGCGGAGCACTCGGCGCGGGTCAGGTCATCTCGAGCACGATCTTGCCGACGTGCGCGCTCGACTCCATCAGACGGTGCGCATCGGCGGCACGGGGCAAGGGGAAGGTGGCGTGGATCACCGGCCGCACCGTGCGGGCGGCCAGCAGCGGCCAGACCCGCGCCTCGAGCGCCGCGGCGATGGCCCCTTTCTCCGCCGGCGTCCGCGGCCGCAGCGTCGACCCGGTGATGGTCAGCCGCCGGCGCATCAGCGGCATCAGGTCGATCTCGGCGACCGACGCCTTGAGGAACGCGATCTGCACCAGCCGGCCCTCGACCGCGAGCAGCGCCAGATTGCGGGCCACGTAGTCGCCGCCGACCATGTCGAGAATCACGTTTACGCCGCGGCCGACGGTGGCCTCGCGCAGCACCGCCACGAAGTCGTCGGTGCGGTAGTCGACGGCGATCGCGGCGCCGAGGTCGCGGCAGGCCTGGCATTTGGCCGCCGAGCCCGCCGTGGCGAACACGCGGGCTCCGAATGCGGCGCCCAGTTGAATGGCGGTCGTGCCGATGCCGCTCGATCCGCCGTGCACGAGCAGGGTCTCGCCGGCCTGGAGGCGGCCGCGCTCGAAGACGTTGGTCCACACGGTGAAGAACGTCTCGGGCACCGCCGCCGCTTCGAGCAGCGTCAGCCCCTCCGGCACGGGCAGGCACTGCACGGCCGGCGCCACGCAGTACTCGGCGTAGCCCCCACCGGCCACCAGCGCGCACACCGCGTCGCCCTCGCGCCAGCGCACCGGCATCCCGTCGAGCGACGGGCCGACCGCGGCGACGTGCCCGGCAACCTCGAGCCCGGGCAGGTCCGAGGCGCCCGGCGGCGGCGGATAGCCGCCCCGACGCTGCAGCACGTCGGGCCGGTTGACGCCGGCGGCGGCGACCCGCACCAGCACCTCGCCCGGCCCCGGCACGGGCTGGTCGCGTTCGACCAGGCGAAGGACGTCGGGCGGCCCGGGGACGGAGATCTCGACCGCGCGCATGCGATGCCCTCCCCTAGTCGCGCAGGCCCGAGGGCAGGCGGGGCGAGGCGAGCAGCGCGCCGAACACTCGCCACCGCGCCGCCGCGTCGTCGCCGGCCTGGCGTTCGACGTAGGCCTTCACCAGGTCTTCGCCGAGGGTGTAGTTGATGACGTAACTGCGATAGGCGTCGAAGAACTTCACGCGCTGGGCGGCCTGGGCGGGTGTGTTCATGGCGACCCGGACCAGCCAGTCCGCGGTGCCCGCCGCGTCCCGGCGGCCGTCGAGGTAGGCACGCGCCGCCTCGTTCCCGGCGTAGCTCAGGCGGCGGGTCAAGGTCAGCACGTCGTAGTACTCGTCGACGCGCGCCGGGTCGAGGCCGGCCAGCGGGAACAGCGTCTCGCGCTCGAAGCGCCGGCGCTCGGCGGCCGAGAACGCCACCTCGATGCCGTAGTTGGCGGTGCCCTCGGCGATCAGCGACTGCGGCGAGAACAGCGGGTAGACCGAGAACTCGACCCAGCCGCGGTCCTTCACGAGGTGCTGCTCGAGCAGCGCGTTGTAGACGTGATGGCCCGGGTAGCCTTCGTGGCAGGCGAGGTCGATGGCGCGGTCGATGTACACCGGCAAGTCGGTGTTCACCTCGATCAGGCTGACGAAGCCGCCCTTGTACCAGTTGTAGGCGCTCCACGGCTTGCCGGTGACGTAGGCCACCGTGAACCGCTCTCCCGGCGGCAGGGTCAGCTGCGCCAGGGTGCGCCGCCGGCACTCGCCGATCGCCGCCTGGAACACGGCGTCGAGGCGGTCGGGCGGCACGACGAACGCCCGCCGCCACGCCTCGTAGCGCGCTGGCAGGTCGCCGGCGCCGCCGAGCCGCGCCCCGAGTTCGTCGGCCACCGCGGCGAACCGCCCCTCGTCCTCGCGTGGCACGACGACGTCGTACAGCTCGCGCGCCTCTTCGTCGAACGGGAACTTCCGCCCCTGCAGCATGGCCACCCGCGTCCGCAGCGCGTTGAGCTGGCGCGCCAAGTACTGCCGCCGTAGCCCGTGCAGCGCGGCGTCGGGGCCGTCCGGCACCGCGGGCAGGCGGCGCAGATCGACCTCGAGCACGGCGGCGCGCTTGTTGATCTCGGGCAGCGGGAGCGCGTCGGCGGCCACCCCCGTGCGCCACGCCTCGGGGCCGTAGTAGGCGTCCACGAACGCGTCGTCGTGCCGGCCCACGGCCAGCACCAGCTTCACGTAGCTCTCGGCGGCGGCGTCCTCGCTGCCGGCGGTCGTTATCGGTGCGCGCAAGCAGCCTCCCAGCATGAGCAGTAGGACGGCGCCGCTCGCTGGCAGCGTCAGAGCCCGCCCCGCCCGCCAGCCCGAGTCCCCCGCGAGCGTCGAGCCTCGAGCCCCGAGCCGCGCCATCAGGGCGCCGCCTTGGCGTAGCGCGCCCTGATGGTCGGGATCAGGTACTCGGCGAAGGCGCGCTCGAAGTCGTAGGCCGGCGCGAAGCCCCAGTCGCGCCGGGCCGCCGAGTCGTCGACCTCGGCCGGCCACGAGTCGACGATGCCCTGCCGCTTCACGTCGGTGGTCCAGCCGAGCCTCGCGTCGGGGAACGCCTGGCGCACCCGGTCGTGAATCTGCTGCGCGGTTGGGTTGAACCCGCCCAGGTTGTAGGCGGTCCGGCTCAGCCGCTGGCGCGGCGCGGCGGCCAGCCTGAGCAGGGCGGCCACGCCATCGGGCATGGCCATGAACGGGATCTGGGTGTCGGGCCGCACGAAGCAGTCGTACGGTTCGCCCTTGGCGGCGGCGTGGATCATCTCGGGCGCGTAGTCGGACGTGCCTCCCGACGGCACGGTCATCGCCGAGATCAGGCCCGGGAACCGCACGCAGCGGAAATCGACGCGGCCGGCCTGCGGCTCCGCTGACAACTGCTTGTAGAAACGGGCGTAGTAGCGGCCCAGTTGCTCACAGTAGAGCTTGTTGCAGCCATACATCGTCGACGGCGTGTTGTAGTCGTCCTCGCGGACGCGGCCGGCGGCCGCCTTGGTGGCCAGGTCGGGCAGGCCGTAGGCCGCGATGGACGACGGGTAGACGAACACCACCGGGCGGCCGTGGGATTCGGCTTCGTGCTGCGAGAACTCCAGCAGGTGCAGCGTGCCCTCGACGTTCACCTGGTGGGCGGTGATCGGCGTGAATTCGGAGCGCGTCGACAGCAGAGCCGCGAGGTGGAACACGGTGTCGACTTCGTACTGCGACAGGATGCGCTCGAGCAGCGCGGTGTCGAGGATGGAGCCGACGAACTCGCGCGTGACGAGCGGCGCCAGGGCCGTGTCGAGCGGATTGACGTCGAGGGTGATGACCGACGTGCGGCCGGCCTCGGTCAGCCGGGCGATCAGGCCGTGGCCGATCTCGCCGCCGGCGCCGGTGATGAGCACGACGGGCTTGCGCATGCGTCCTCATTCTATGAGGGCAGGCCGGACCGTTCGACACCCGGCGGGTCGGAGAGGCGGGGCGATCCAAAAATGTGAACCAGGATGCCGGCGACGTCCGTCCCCTCGTTCCAACCGCCGGTACGGCTGCATGGCGCGTTCGCATGGATGAGGCGCGAGAAATGCGCTTGTGTACGACTTGTGACATGCGTAGCATTGGCCCACCTCGAGGCCGGCCGGGTATGCCGTCCCGTCGCGAGACCCACTCCCGCGAGGCGTCCGCGGGACGGCGCGGCGCGCGCCGGTCGGGTACCACCCGGGATTACGTCGTTCTTGCAAGTCAGAAGGAGGAGTACGGCATGGTTCGCGTTTGCGCACTTGGCCTGAGCTTGCTCCTGGCCTCGTCTACCGCGTTTGCGCAGGTCTCGGCAACGACTGGGTCGATCAACGGCAAGGTGACGGACACGTCGGGCGGCACGCTGCCCGGGGTCACCATCACCGCGTCGAGCCCCAGCATGCAGGGCACCCGCACCGACGTGACGAACGAGGCTGGCGAGTATCGCTTCCCCGCAGTCCCCCCAGGAACCTACAAGCTGGTCTACGAACTGGTCGGCTTCGGCACGGTGAACCGCGAGGGCGTCAACGTCGGCCTCGGCTTCACCGCCACGGTGAACATCGAGCTGGCGGTCGCCAGCCTGCAGGAAACCGTGACCGTGAGCGGCGAATCACCGGTCGTGGACGTGACGGCGACAACCACCTCCACCAACTTCGGGCAGGAGCGCCTGGCATCGCTGCCCAACGCCCGCGACTTCTGGACGGTGCTGGCGGCGGCCCCGGCCATGATCGTCAACCGCATCGACGTCGGCGGCAACGCCGCCGGCACGCAGACCGGCTACTCCGCCTACGACACCAAGACCGACCAGCACCGGCCGATGGTCGAAGGCATCGTCAACACCGAGGGCACCGGCGCCGCCGGCTGGTATTACGACTACGGCTCGATCGACGAAGTGGCGGTGACAACCAAGGGCCACACGGCAGAGATGCCGTGGCCGGGTGTATGGTCGAATTTCATCGCCAAGTCCGGCGGCAACCAGTTCCACGGCAAGTTCTACGGCGACTACCAGAACAAGGCCATCCAGGCCGAGAACATCGACAACTCGGCGACATTCCTGTGCCCCCGTAGCAACTGCGGGAATTTGACTCCCTCCGACCTGAACCGGATGGAGCGCTACTACGACGTCAACGGCGACGTCGGCGGCTTCGTCCCGGGCCTGAGGGACAGACTGTGGTGGTACGGGTCGCTCCGCGACCAGAACATCCAGGTGGCGCTGCCGAACTTCCCGGTCAAGGCGTTCGAAACGGGTCTCCGCAATATCTCGGGCAAGGTCACTTACGCGCTGTCGACGAACAACAAGCTGAGCGGCTACGCCGGCTGGGGCCGAAAGTCGCAGCCCAACCGGCTCGACACGTTCCGTATTGGCGCGACCGCCGCCCGGCACACCTCGGAGTCGTCAACCTGGCAGCAGCTCTATTGGGGCCACACCTACAAGGGCGGATACGAATCGGTCCTGAGTGACAGTTCGTTCCTGGAGGTCCGTGGCGGCCAGTTCAAGTACGTCTGGCCGAACTACCGGTACAGCGAGGACCCGGCGTATCAGGACATCGGCAGCAATGTCGTGAGCGGCGGCAATCGTGACGGCTGGTTCCGCACGCCCTCGCGCAATCAGGTGGCCGCCTCGATCACGTATTTCAAGGGCGGCTGGCTCGGCGACCACAACTTCAAGGTCGGCGGCGAGTGGTTCCGCGAGACCTTCACCGACGAGCGTGGCGTCGGCGTGAACGGCGTGGTGCCGGGTGACGTGATCCATTACCTCAACAACGGCACGCCGACCGAGGTGGATCTGTTCGCCACGCCCTCGACGTCCGAGCAGGGACTGCTGACGCTCGGGTTGTACATTCAGGACAGCTGGCGACTGAACTCGCGGTTGACGTTCAATCTCGGGCTTCGCTTCGATCGCTACCGCGTCTTTCTGCCCGAACAGATAGGGCCGCCCGCCGGCCGGTTCAACGCCACGCAGATTTCGTTCCCGGAGGTCAGCAACCTCGTGACCTTCAACGAACCAGTGCCGCGTCTGGGCCTGGTGTTCGATCTGACCGGCCAGGGCCGCACTGTCTTGAAAGCCAACTACGCCCAGTACGTCTGGAATCCCGGGGCCTCGGGCGTCGGCGTCGACGTGAATCCCAACAACCAGGACTGGTACAGGCGCTACCAGTGGAACGACAGGAACGGCAACCTCCTCTATGACGCCGGCGAAGAGGGCAACCTCATCCAGCAGCGCGGCGGCGCGGCCAGTGCCGTCCTGGATCCCAACCTGAAGTCCACGCAGACCGATGAGGTCTCGGCCTGGGTTGAGCACGAGCTCTTCCCGGGGCTGGCGCTTGCCGGGGGCTACGTCTACCGGTCGATCGACAACTTCCGCGTGCTGGTGAACCAGAACCGGCCGATGGAAGCCTACAACGTCCCGATAACCATCCGCGACCCTGGTCCAGACGGCGTCCTCGGGAATGGCGACGACGGGCCCGGCTTTCCGGGCTTCAACCTCAGCGCCGCCGCGCTGGCGGCGCCGGCCACGAACATCACGACCAACCTGCCTGGCAGCGCCGAGTTCCACACTCTGGAGTTCGCGGCGAACAAGCGCCAGTCCGGTCGCTGGTCGCTGCAAGGGTCGTTCGCCATTCGCTGGAACCAAGATCAGGACACGGCCTACTTCGGCAACAACCTGCGCGCGGTCGTGACGCCCTCGACGCCGAACGATCTCATCAACACCGACAACGGTCGCTACGTCTTCTCGGTGTGGACCGCCAAGATCAACGGCAGCTACGACCCGGGCTGGGGCATCCGTATCACCCCGGCGTTACGCGTGCAGCAGGGTCAGCCGTTCGGACGCACCTACCTGGCCGGCGCGGCCCACGGCGTCAACTACTCGCAACGCATCCTCGCAGAGCCGATCGACTCGCAGCGCCAGGACGACATCGTCATCCTGGACGTCCGCACGGAGAAGTTCTTCAACCTGGGGAACGGCCGTCGGATTGGCGCGTTCTTCGACGTCTACAACCTTACGAACTCCGACGCGGCCCAGAACATCAACTGGGGAGCTGGCACGACCTACCGGCTCCCGGTGACGATCGTCGGGCCGACGATCGCGCGATTCGGAATGAAGTTCGACTGGTAGCGGGCGCGAGCCTCTGATGCGCGACGGGCCGGGCAGATGCCTGGCCCGTTGCGCGTACGGCTCGCGCGGGGCTGGGGGCTAGAGGCTGGGGACTAGGGCGTGCCGATGTGGCGCATTCGGAACGCCGCAATCGACCTTCCAGCAGCCATGACCCTTAGAGAGGCACCGTCGCATCCGTGACGTTCGCGCGCCCCAGCCCCCAGTCCCCAGTCCCCAGTCCCCAGTCCCCAGTCCCCAGTCCCCAGTCCCCAGTCCCCAG
>CAYUAX010000074.1:11031-21146 GCA_964442845.1 uncultured Bifidobacteriaceae bacterium
TCCCGTCACCACCCCATCACGTAACTGTCCCCCGTCGGACTCACCCCGCCCATCAGCACCCCGGTCCTCGGATGCACGGCGATGGCCTTCACCGAGCCGACGCCGCGCACGTCGCGGAGGTCGAGCTTGTGGCCGAGCGCGGCGAGTCCTTCCTTGACGTGGGCGGGCAGCCGCGTGGGCGTCAGCAGCATCCCTTCCACGGCGTGCGGATGATAGGAGTTACGGAAGCTGTTGCTGATCACCGTCGGCTGTTCCAGCGCCTGCTGCACCGGCATGCCGAACTCGACGAAGTTGAGGAAGAACTGCAGCTGAGTCTGTGGCTGCGTGTCGGCCCCGGGCGTGCCGAACGCCACCACTGGCATCCCGTCCTTCAGCGCCAACGCCGGGTTGATGGTCTGGCGGACGCGCTTGAGCGGCTGCAGCGAGTTCACGTCCTTGGCGTCGAGATAGAAGTACTTCATCCGGTCGTTCATCATCACGCCGGTGCCCTCGGGGACCAGACCGCTGCCGAAGCCGCTGAGCAGGCTCGAGGTCAGCGAGACCATGTTGCGGTCCTTGTCCACGACCGTCAGGTAGGTGGTCAGGTTGAGCACCTGGTCCGGATCGTAGGGGTTGACGGTGCCGGGGACCGACTGCGGGCCGGCATACGCGGCCTGACGCCCGGCGGTGATCGTCGTGGTGCCGCGCGGGTCGCCGTAGGGCGCTTCGCCGGCGATGGCGCGGGTGGGATCGATGAGCGCCCGCCGTTTCGCCGCGTAGTCCTTCGACAGCAGCTCGCGCATCGGGATGTTCGGGGTGAACGCCGGGTCGGCGACGTACTGATTCCGGTCGGCGAAGGCCAGCTTGATCGCCTCGGTGACGACGTGCAGGTAGGCGGCGCTGTTGTGGCCCATGTAGCGCAGCTTGAAGCCCTCCAGGATGTTGAGGGCCTGCAGCATGGTGTGGCCCTGTGAGTTTGGCGGGCACTCGTAGACCTCGTAGCCGCGGTAGTTGACGTGGATCGGCTCGGCCTCGAACGCCCGGTATGTGGCCAGGTCCTCCTCGCTGATGATGCCGCCGTGTGCGCGCATGCCGGCGACCAGCGCCCGCGCCACCGGGCCGGTGTAGAAGCCGGCCGGCCCCTGGGCCGCAATCGCTCGCAGGGTCTTCGCCAAGTCGGGGTTCTTCACGACGTCGCCCATGCCGAGCGGCGCGCCGTCGCGGAACCAGATCTTGGTCGTCGACGGGAACTTGCCGAGCTTGCCCTTGCCGCCCTCGAGCTGGCGCGCCAGGTTCTCGGTGATCGGATAGCCCTGCTCCGCCACCTCGATCGCCGGCGCCAGCACCTCGGCCAACGGCTTCGTGCCGTACTTCTCGAGCGCCAGGGCGGCCCCGCCGACCGCGCCGGGCACCGTGATCGACAGCCCGCCGTCGTCCGGCATCCCGCCGTGGGCGTGGTAGTAGTCGATGGTGGCGGCCTTCGGCGCATAGCCGGTGCCGTTGACGAACTTCACCTCTTTCGTCTTCGCGAGGTAGATCAGCGCGAACATGTCGGAACCCAGGCCGGTCATCCCCGGTTCCACCTGCCCCTGGATCGCCCAGGCCGCCACCGCAGCATCCACCGCGTTGCCGCCCGCCTTCAGGACACGCATGCCGACCTCGGCGGCCAGCGGGTGCCCCGCCGCCACCATGCCCTGGGTGCCCATCACCGTGGGCCGCCAGCTCGTCTGCGCGTCGGGCGCGTGGACGACCAGCGCCGCGAGGGCGAGCGCCAGGAAGAGCCGTCGAGTCATGCGGACCTCCTCGTCGGCGGTGAGCGACGGCCGCCGAAGCCGACGCCGAGCATGGAGAATGCCGCCGCCGTTTGTCAACGACGGCCGCGGCCAGGTGCCCTTGCCGCGAGCCGCCAGCCGCTAGCCGCTAGCCGCTAGAATCGTCCGATGACCGACGACGAGCGGCAGGAAGTGCAGCGCATCATCGAGGCGCACGAACACACGCTGGCGATCTGCCGCGCCTGCGCCGAGACGACGCGCGATCTGGCCTGGGAAGTGACCCGCGGCGCGGTGCCGCCCCGCGACGCCCTGGCGCAGACCATCGCCGAGGCGGAACGGGTCCTCGGCGACCTCGGCCAGGTCGAAGTCGCGATCGCGCGGATGAAAGCGTCGCTCTGGTAGGCCGGCGCCGTCAGGGCAGCCGCGGCGCGCCGTCGGGCACCGGCACGTCGAACGCATTCAGTGTGAACGCCACCATCGTGTAGTAGCCGATCAGCCCAATCAGCTCCACCAGCGCCACGCGACCGAGCGCCGCGTCGGCGGCGGCGAACGTCGCGTCGGTCAGGCGGCCGTCGTGGGCCAATTCGGCGGCTACGGCGACGACCATCCGGGCGTCGCCGTCCCCCACCTCTGGTGTCTGGCCGCGGCCGATGGCGGCGATGACCTCAGCGGCGATGCCGGCACGGGCCGCCTCGCCGGCGTGCGTGGCCCACTCGTAGGCACACGTCCAGCGGCGCGCCACGACCAGAATGGCCAACTCGCTCAGCCGCGGCGGCAGCGAGGTGTCGTAGCGCAGGAACGCGCCGAGATGCTGGGCCCGGTCGGCCAGTTCGGGGCTCGGCAGCCACGCCTGCACGTTGGCGGGGACGGCGCCGCGCTTGCCCGCCCGCGTGGCGTCGTAGACCCGACGCTGCGCGGCGGTGAGCGTGTCGGCGACGGGCGGCGTGAAGCGGGCGGTCACGACGCGCCTCTCGTCAGGTGCGCAGGAAGTCGGGTCGCCAGTGCCTGACCGCCTGCTTGATGGCGTCTGGGGTCAGCTGCTCGCGTACCGCCCGCGCCAGCAGGTCGCCAAGTTCGTCGTCACCGGCGAAGCGCAGGGCGACGACCTGCTTGGGCGAGAGCTGGAGCAACAGCTCGTCCTGGCCCGGCGGCAGGACGCGGGCGGCGCGCACCTGCATCTCAAGCTGGATGATGCGGTCCTGCAGCGCCACGATGTACCACCGGCTGATCGCCGTCAGCGGCAGCAGCGTCAGCGCAATCAGCAGGACGCCGAGGTCGTGGGTGTTCCACCCGAACCACCAGGCCCCGGCGACGCAGACGAGCGCGGCCAGGGTCAGCACCGTGGCGACGTACGTGGGTACCGGGTGGTGCGCGTGATGGGCGTACGACTGGCTGGTCACTTCAGCTTCCCTTCGATTTCTTCGTAGACTTTGGCGACGGCGATCGGCGCCTGCTGGTCGGCGAGGAACCACTGGCCGTACTCGCCCCAGCGCGCCTGCTTCACGGCGGCGTCGGGGCGCAGACCGAGATCGTAGAGCCGCCGCGTCTCGGCGATCACCGCGCGCAGGGCGCGTTGGAACGTGACCAGCTCCTCGCGCGACGCCGCCGCCTCCTCGATGAAGCCGTGGCCGGGCACGAAGCGATCCACGGGCAGCGCCAGCGCCTTGTCGATGGTGGCGACCCACTCGGTCGGGTAGGCCGAGCGCATCGCCGGGAACACCCGATTCAAGTAGGCCTCGCTCATGAAGAGCAGGCGCTGCGCCGGCAGGAAGACGTGCAGGTCGCCGCCGGTATGGGCGCGGCCGAGGAACAGCACCTGCACCTCGAGACCGCCGAGGTCGATGACCTGGCGATCGCCGCTCATCGCGACGGGCGGCACGATGACCGGCGGCCGCGGCGGCGGCGCCGGCTTCCCGGCGCTGATCGCCTCGGCGGCAGCCTTCAGGTTGGCGCCCATCGCCGTCGCGGCGTCGCGCTCCATCTGCGCTCGCGACGTCGGATGGACGACATAGGTCAGGTCCCTCGGCAGCACCGAGTTGCCGGCGGTGTGGTCGCCGTGGTCGGATCCGACCACGTACCACTTCACGGGCTTCGGCGTCAGCCTGGCGATGTGGTCGAGCAGCGTCTGCGTCGCCGCCGGACTCCCCTGCCCGTCGGCGAGCAGCACGCCGTCGCGGCCGACGACGATCAGGCTGACCGTCGTGAACCCCGGCTGGCGGATCTCCTCGTAGCCGTAGACGTTCTCGGCCAGCTTGACCGTCCGCGGGAAGTCGGTGAGCTTGAACCCCCGCTGCTCGGGAAACGCCGTCCGCGGCGGCTGCGCCGCCAGCGTCGCCGTCAGCAGGGCGACCAGCGCGCCGACCGAGAGTGTCCTCATGTCATCCTCCCGGCCGCGCCGGAACGCCCGCGGCCGACGGGATTATCCCACTAGCCGCTAGCCGCTAGCCCCGAGCCGCGAGTTCAGCGTCCGTCAATCAAGTCGCCGAGCCCGCCGAGGATCGAGCCTTCCTCGCTGCGCCGCCCGGTCTGCGGCGCTGCCTTGTAGATGCGGTCGGCCAGACGGCTGAGCGGCAGCGACTGCAGCCACACCTTGCCGGGCCCGCGCAGCGTCGCGAAGAACAGGCCCTCGCCGCCGAACAGCGCCGTCTTGACGTTGCGCACCAGCTGGATGTCGTAGGCCACGCTCGGCTGCAGCGCCACCAGGCAGCCGGTGTCGACGCGCAGCGTCTGGCTGGGTCCCAGCTCCAGCGAGTGGATCGACCCGCCGGCATGGACGAAGCACAGGCCGTCGCCCTCGAGCTTCTGCATGATGAAGCCTTCACCGCCGAAGATGCCGACGCCGATCTTGCGCTGGAAGGCGATGCCCACGGACACCCCGCGCGCCGCGCACAGGAACGAGTCCTTCTGGCAGATCAACTGGCCGCCGATCGCCCGCAGATCCATCGGGATGATCTTGCCGGCGTAGGGCGCGGCGAACGCGACGCGCTCCTTGCCGGCGGCCTGGTTCGTGAACACCGTCATGAACAGGCTCTCACCGGTGAGAATGCGTTTGCCGGCGCCGAGCAGCGCGTCGAGCACGCCGGCCGGCTGCGACCGGCTGCCATCGCCGAAGATGGTCTCGAGCTGGACGCCGTCCGTCATGTACATCATCGAGCCGGCCTCGGCGACCGCGGCCTCGCCCGGGTCGAGCTCGACTTCGACGAACTGCATCTCGGTGCCGTGGATGGTGAAGTCGATGTCGTGGGCGCGGCGCCCCGGAGCCGACGGCGGCGGCGGCACGGCGCCGGCCGCGGCCGGGGCGGTGACGAACGCGGCGAACACCGGCACGTCCTTGAGCGGCTGCCAGTTGGCCATGCCCGACGTGAACACCAGCGTGCCGGTGTCGATGCTGCCATTGCGAAGGTTGGCGAGGATCTCTTCCTGGCTCACCGGCCCGACCTGGTGGCCGCCAATCGCCATGTACCACTGCTGTGCACCCTGCATCGCTCTGCCTCGTCCTTTCGTTGGGGTGGCGGCGAATCGCCGCGCGCCGGACCCGTCGCCCGCGCCGGACCCGCCGGGTGGAACTACGGGGTGACAGGCGCCGGATCGGCGCCGTCGATCGCCGCCGCCGTCTGCGCCTCCAGCGCCGCCGTCGTGGCGGCGTCGAGGCCCAGCGCGTGGGCCAGCTGCGCCAGATAGACGCGTTCCGCGCCGGACACCGTCTCGTCGGCCCGCACGATCGTGAACGCCAGCACATAGAGATCGCGGCGGGCGGCGGCGTCGGTCACGCCGGCGACGATCTCCGACAGCGGCCGCGGCCACGCCAGTTCGGCGTCGATATCGGCGGCGATGCCCGCCTGCGCGGCGTGGCGGCGAATGGCCTCGCGTTCGGCGTCGGCGAGCGCGCCATCGGCGCGCGCCGCCGAGACCGCGAGTCGGACCACGCGCGCGACTTCTGGCGGCAGCACCGGGGCCACCGGCGTCACGCCGCCCGCCGGGCCGCCGGGCGCAGACCCTCCGGCCGGCGCGGCCGAAGTCGTCGTCTTCAGGCTGTCGTAGAGCCCCCAGGCCACGCCGACCGCCGCCATCAACGAACTGGCGGTGAGAAACCCGCCGCCGCGGCCGCCGAGGAAGGCGTTGGCGCGACGCATCCGCTTGCGTCCCGAGCGGCCGAGCGCGCCGCGCACGAAGAGCTCGAGAAGCTGGTCGCCGTCCAGGGCCGTTCCTCCGCCTACAGAATACTGTGCGCCGACGTGAAAGGTTCCCGCCGCCGCACGTTGTGCCGCCGTGGAGGCGGGCGGTAGTCGCGACGGACCGTGTCGTCCCGTCACCGAGGGTCCGTCGCCGTGGCACTCGCCGTCGCGCTGCTGACGCCCGGCATCGTCGCCGCGCAGAGCGGAGCGATCGGCCGCGTCAAGGTCGCCACGGGCACGGCGACGATCATCCGCGCCGGCCAGGTCATCGCTGCCGCGGTCGGCACCGAGGTGTTCGAGGCCGACACGCTCCGCACCGGCGCCGACGGGCGGCTGGCCGTCATGCTGCGCGACGAGACCCGGCTGGCCCTGGGCCCTGGCAGTGAGGTCGCCGTCGCCGCGTTCGCGTTCACGCCGGCCGAGTCGCGGCTCGGCCTCACGCTCCGCGTCGCCAGGGGGGTCCTGTCCTATGTGTCCGGCCTGGTGGCCAGGCTGGCCCCGAGCTCGGTGTCGATCCAGACGCCGACGTCGGTCATCGGCGTCCGCGGCACCCACGCCCTCGTGCGGGTGGGACCCCGATGACCTCGCGCCGCGAGACGACGGCGCTGCTCGTCGTGGCGGCCCTCCTCGCCGCGGGCTGCGCGCGGCCGCGCCCAGCCGTCCCGGCACCGGGAGACGTGGTCGCCGTCGCCCCCGATCCCGAATCCGGCGACGTCGGTGTCGTCACGGTGCGGACGCCGGCCGGCGAGGTGGTACTCGACGCGCCCCACGAGGCGACGACGCTGCGGGCGGGCCAGGCGCCGACGACGCCGGTCGTGCTCGACGACGCCGAGGTGCAGCGCCTGTTCGGCGACGCGCTGCGCGCCCTGCCGCCACCGGCGCGCCGCTTCCTGCTCTACTTCGACACCGGCGACGACACGTTGACCGACGCATCACGGGCGCTGGTGCCCGAGATCCTCGCCACCGTCGGCGGCCGCCCGGCGCCGGAGGTCAGCATCGTCGGCCACACCGACACCACCGGGACGCCCGCCGCCAACGTCGACCTCGGGCTGCGCCGCGCGGCACTGATCCGCGACCTGCTGGTCGGCGCCGGCCTCGACAACCGGCTGATCGACGTCGCGTCCCATGGGGAGGCCAACCCGGTCGTGCCGACGCCCGACAACACCGCCGAAGCGCGCAACCGCCGCGTCGAAGTCACCGTCCGATAGCCGGGTCCGTGTCGATCCCCGTTCCGCGCCTGCTGCTGCCGCTGGGCCTCGCGCTGTTCGTCACCGGCGTCCTGGTCGGCGCCCGACCCGGCCTGCTCGCCGATCTCGACCTGCGCGCCCACGACACCTTCGTGCGCCAGACCGCGCCGCCGCCGGCCGACCCGCGCGTCGCCATCGTCGTCATGGACGAAGCCGCACTCGCCGCGCACGGCCAGTGGCCGTGGCCGCGCGACCTGCTGGCCCGACTGGTCTCACGCCTCGCCGAGGGCGGCGCCGCGGCGATCGCCTTCGACATCCTGTTCTCGGAGCCCGACCGCCGTGGTCAGCCGGCGGCCGGCGGCGACACCGGCGCGACGACCGACGCCCTCTTCGCCGCGTCGTTCGCCAAGGCCCCGGTCGTCGCCGGCTTCGCGCTCACCTTCGACCGCCGCCTGCCGGGCGCCACGCCCACGGCGTGCGCGCTGCATCCGCTGGAGCCGGTCATTCGCGAGCGCGCCGGCTCGTCCTGGCAGCCGTTCGCCGGCACCGGGGCGGTGTGCAGCGTCGAGACGCTGGTGCGCGCGGCCTCGGCCTCCGGCGCCATCAACGCCTCCCCTGACGCCGATGGGGTGCTGCGCCGCCTGCCCGTGTTCGTCGCGCTCGACGGCCGCACCTACCCCGCCTTGGCCCTCGCCGCGGTGCACCTCACGGCGCCGGATCAGCCGGTGCTGGTCGACCAGGCCGCCGACGGCAGCTTCCGCCTCCGCCGCGGCGAACGGGCGATCACGCTGGATGCCGCGGGCCAGACCATGCTGCGCTTCCGCGGTCCCGGCCGCACCTATCCCCATGTCTCGGCCGCCGACGTGCTGGCCGGGCGGCTACCCGCGGACGCGGTGCGCGGCAAGGTCATCTTCGTCGGGGCCACGGCTCTCGGCGTGCGCGACGTCGCCGCCACCGCCCTCGATCCGCGCTTCCCCGGCGTCGAACTGCATGCCACGCTGGCCGACATGCTGCTCGGCGGCCCGGCCAGCACCGCGCCGCCGATCGCCGGCGCGGTCGATCTCGCGATCGCGTATCTCTGGACGGTCGTCGGGGTGGTGCTCGTGTGGGCGCTCGGCACCGCCGGCGGCGGCGCCGCCGCCGCCCTCGCCGGCGCCGCGCTGTGGTTCGCCGCAAGGGCGATCTTTGCCGCCACCGGCATCGTGGTATCGCCGATCGGCGGCCTCGCCGCCGTGGCCGGCGGCGCTGTGGTTACCGTCGCCGCACAGGTAGCCGCCGAACGCCGCCGTGCCGACGCCGAATCGACGCGTCGCGACCAGGCACAGAAGCTCATCGTCCAGACGCTGACGACGCTGACCGAAACCCGCGACGTCGACACCGGGCGGCACGCCCGTCGCACGCAGGAGTACGTGCGCCTGCTCGCCCGCAGCCTGGCGACGCATCCGGCCTACCGGCGCGCCCTGCCGCCCGAACGCATCGAGCTCATCGCGACACTCGCGCCCCTGCACGACATCGGCAAGGTGGGCATCTCCGACGCGGTGCTGAACAAGCCGGGCCACCTGACCGAGGCCGAGTACACCGAGATGAAGCGGCATGCGACACTCGGCCACGACAGCCTGCTCAAGGCCGAGCACCTCGCCGGCGTGCACGACAACGAGGTGCTGGCCCTGGCCAAGGAGATCGTCTACACCCACCACGAGCGCTGGGACGGCTCGGGCTACCCGCGCGGGCTGCGCGGCACGGCCATTCCGCTGGCCGGCCGCCTGGTCGCCGTCGTCGACACCTACGACGCGCTGGTCGAGGCACGGGCCTACAAGGCGGCGCTGCCGCCCGACCGCGCCCGCGAGATCATCATGGCGGGACGCGGCACACACTTCGACCCCGACGTCGTCGACGCCTTCCTACGGTGCTTCGAGGAGCTGCGGCAGATCCGCCGCACCGCGGTGATGGCGCCGCTGGCGCCTCGGTAGGTCGGGCCCGGTCAGATGGCCGTCGAGGCCGGCTTCACCGCCACCGGGCGCGGCACCTCGGGCGTCCAGTCCTCGCCCGGGTTGATGAAGCGGTTGGTCTCGATCTTGTACTGCTTGTCGTACAGGTAGCGGTAGCGGCCGTTGGCCGCCAGCAGCTCGTCGTGGGTGCCGCGCTCGACGATCTCGCCGGCCTCGAGCACGAGGATCTGGTCGGCGCTGCGGATGGTCGAGAGGCGGTGCGCGATCACGAACGTGGTGCGGCCCTGGCGCAGCCGGCGCAGCGCATCCTGAATCATCTCCTCGCTCTCGCTGTCGAGCGACGAGGTCGCCTCGTCGAGGATCAGGATGCGCGGCTCGGCGAGCAGCGCCCGGGCGATCGACACGCGCTGCCGCTGCCCGCCCGACAGCTTGATGCCGCGCTCGCCGACCACCGTGTCGTAGCCCTGCGGGAAACGCAGGATGAACTCCTCGCAGTGGGCCAGGCGGCACGCCGCCTCGACGTCGGCGCGGGTCGCCTGCGGGTTGGCGTAGGCGATGTTGTCGGCGATGGTGCCGTCGAACAGGAAATTCTCCTGCAGCACCGAAGCGACCTGCTGGCGGTACTGACGCAGCTTCACCGTCGTCAGGTCGTGGCCGTCGACGAGGATGCGGCCCGTAAGCGGGCGGTTGAAGGCCATCACCAAGCTGATGAGCGTGCTCTTGCCCGAGCCGCTCGAGCCGACCAGCGCGGTCGTCGACCCGGCCGGCGCGGTGAAGGTGACGTGGTTCAACACCGGCTGGCCGGGGTGATACTCGAACGACACGTCGTCGAAGGCGACGTCGCCGCGGATCGGCGGCATCTCGGCGTGGTCGGCGTCGAGGTCGTCCTCGGTGTGCATGTCGAGGATCTCGCGGATCCGATCGAGGCCGGCGAACGCCTCGGTGATCTGCGTGCCGATCGAGGCGATCGACACCAGCGGCGCGGCGACCAGGCCAATGAAGAAGATGTACATCACGAAGTCGCCGAGGGTCATGCGGCCGGCGAGGATGTCG
>CAYUAX010000075.1:0-20789 GCA_964442845.1 uncultured Bifidobacteriaceae bacterium
CGTCAAGGACTGGCGCCAGCTCGAGCACGTGCCGATGCGCGACTGGCTGGTGAAGTACGGCGGCGAGGAAGGCTTCCGCCGCTTCTGGGGCCCGATGCTGCAGGCCAAGTTCGACGGCGCCGTCGGCGACACGCCGGCGACGTGGATGTGGTCGCGGCTGGTGCGCACGCGCAAGACCCGCAAGGGCGTCAACGCCAAGGAAGAGAGCGGCCATCTCATCGGCGGGTACCGCACGCTGCTCGAAGCGATGGCGGCGCGCATCCGCGCCCAGGGCGGCGCCATCCACCTCGGCACGCCGGTGTCGCGCGTCGTCATCGACGGCGGCCTCGTCCAGGGCATCGAGGTCAACGGCGCGGTCCACCCCCACGACACCGCCGTCGTCACCATGCAGGCGCCGGTGGCGGCGCGCCTGGTGCCCGACGCGCCGGCCGAGTACCGCGAGCGGCTCACCGGGCAGCGCTATCTGGGCATCGTCTGTCCGCTCTTCGTGCTCGACCGGCCGCTGACCAACGTGTGGACCCTGAACATCGCCGACGGCGAAGCGCTGGTCACCGGCGTGATCGAGACGACCAGCTACATCGATCCCTCGTTCGTCGGCGGCCATCACCTGGTCTACGTGCCCAAGTACGTCGCCCCGGGCAGCCGCTGGCTGCAGGCCAGCGACGACGAGATCCGCGCGGCGTGGACGGCGGCGTTGAAGCGCATCGTGCCCACCTTCGACGAGTCCAGCGTGCGCTACTGCCTGGTGCACCGCGAGCGCTTCGTCGAGCCGCTGCACGGCGCCGGGGCCGGCGAACGCACGCTGCCGGTCGACGCGCCGGTCACCGGCCTCCACCTGGTGACGACGTCGCAGATCTACCCGGCGCTCACCAACGGCGAGTCGGTGACGCGCCACGCCCGCGACGCCGCGGCCCGGCTCGCCGCGAGCCGGCGATGAGCGCGCGCCGGCTGCGGGCGCTGACGTGGGCCGGCCTGGCGGTGGTGGTCGCCTGCGCCACCGTCAACCTCACCCGCTGGCCGGTGCCGTGGTTCGACGAGGGCATCCATCTGCACGTGCCGGAGGCCCTGGTCCGCTTCGGCGCCTACGCCGACTTCAGCAGCGAAGGGCTGCGCCACTTCGGGCCCACGCTGGCGGTCGGGCCGACGGTGATGCTGCCGATCGCCGGCGCGTTCGAGCTGTTCGGCGTCGGCCTGCTGCAGGGCCGCCTGGTGATGGCGGCGTACTTCGTCGCCTTCATCGCCGCGTTCTACCTCCTGGGCCGCCGGCTCGGCGGACGCGTCACCGGACTGGTCACCGCGGCGCTGCTCTTGTCCTCGCCCGGACCCTCGATCATCGAGTACGGCCGCCAGGTGCTGGGCGAAGTCCCCGGCGGGCTGTTCCTGGCCGTCGGGCTGCTGACCTGGTTCGGCGCCTGGTCGGCGCGGCCGTCGCTGGCGCGGCTGACGGCCGCCGGCGTGCTGCTGGGGCTGGCCACCGCGACCAAACACGTCTACCTCTTGGCGCTCGCCCCGGCGCTGCTCGCCGCCTTCGGGCTCAACCTCCTCTACTACCGCACCCTGCCGCAGCAGGTGTTCCTGGTCCCCGGGGCGATCTGCGCGGCGATCTTCGGGCTGTGGCAGTTCGCCGTGCTGGCCTGGCTGAGCCCGGGCAGCCTGGCCGAGAACTGGGCGCTGCTGCGCCAGACCTCGGACGGCGCCGCGTTCGTCTTCAGCCCGGCCACGTCGCGCCAGTCGCTGCTCGAGCTGATGGGCGTGAACGGCTACTTCGGCCTGTTGGCCCCGGCCGTCGCCTACTCGGCGTGGCGGGCGCGCCGCAAGACGCTGCACGACCAGATGTGGGGCACCGTGGCGCTGATCGCCATGGCCAACCTGGGCTGGTACGTCCTCGCCTCCCTCGGCTGGATGCGCTACGCCTTCGTCGGTCTGATTCTGGGCGCCCTGCTGGTGGCGCGGCTGTGGCGCGACCTGCTGCGGGCGGTGCGCCAGGCGCACGCCGAGGGGTGGCCGCGGGCCGCCAGCCTGAGCGTCGTGCTCGGGCTCTGGCTGGCCGTCGTGGTCGCGTTGCCGCTGGCCAGCACCACGGCCAAGCTCGTCCGTGTGCCGCCCGCCGACGCGCCCCTGGTGGCCGACTGGCTGCGCGCCAACGTGCCCGAAGCGACGGTGGTGGAGACCTGGGAGCCGGAACTGGCTGTCTTCACGGATCACCGGTACCACTACCCGCCGCCAGCGCTGTTGATTCACGCCGTTGCCCATATCGCCCGCGGCGGTCCGTCGCCGGCGACGCGCTACGCCTTCCGCGACGGCGGCGCCCCCGACTACGTGGTGGTGGGGGCCTTCGCCCGCTGGGTTGGCCTCTACGCCGACGCCGACCTGGCCGCCGACTACGATCGGGCCCACGAACAGGGGCCGTACGTGGTGTGGAAACGGGCCTCTCGAGCCGACACTAGGGAATGAGCGGAGTACTGCGATGACCGAGCCTGCCCGTACGCCGGACGCCGAGCGTCCCTACATCCACCAGACCGCCGACGTCGATCCGTCGGCCCTCATCGGCCGCGGCACGCGCATCTGGCACCGGGTGCACGTCCGCGAGCGGACGCGCATCGGCGACGGCTGCACCGTCTCCAAGGACTGCTACATCGACGCCGGTGTGGTGATCGGCGACCGCGTCAAGATCCAGAACGGCGTGTCGGTGTACCACGGCGTGACCGTCGAGGACGATGTGTTCCTCGGTCCGCACATGGCCTTCACCAACGACGAGACGCCGCGCGCCTTCAGCACCGACTGGAAGGTGGTGCCGACGCTGGTCCGCCGCGGCGCGTCGATCGGCGCCAACGCGACCATCGTGTGCGGCGTCACCATCGGGCCGTACTCGATGGTGGCGGCCGGCTCCACCGTGACCAACGACGTGCCGCCGCACTCGCTGGTGATCGGCAGCCCGGCCCGCGTCGTCGCCTACATCTGCCGCCAGGGCCACCGCATGCGGCCGCTGGCCGCGCTCGACTACCTGGGCTCGTACCGCTGCGACAAGTGCGACGAGGAGCTGCGCGTGTCCTTCGAGGTGGTCGACAACCCACCGGCGTCGAGCCGGCCGCGCCGCCGGCGCGAGGACCGCGAGTGAGCGCGGCCCGGACGCGGGCCTGACCGTCGTGCGTCGTCTGATCACGTTCCTCGGCACCCGCCCCGAGATCGTCAAGCTCTCGCCGGTGCTGCCGCTGCTCGACGCCCGCGTCGCGCACACCATCGTCCATTCGGGCCAGCACTACTCCTACGAGATGGACGCCCAGTTCTTCGATGAACTGGGCCTGCGCCGTCCCGATCGCACGCTGGCGGTCGGCTCGGCGTCGCACGGCGAGCAGACCGCGCGCATGCTGGCCCGGCTCGAGCCGGTGATCCAGGAGGTGCGCCCGGACGCCGTGCTGGTGCAGGGCGACACCAACACCACGTTGGCCGGCGCGTTGTGCGCCGCCAAGCTCGGCATCCCGGTGGTGCACCTCGAGTCGGGGGCGCGGTCGTTCGACCGCTACATGCCCGAGGAGCTGAACCGCATCGTCGTCGATCACGTGTCGGCGCTGCTGCTGGCCGCCGACGACGTCGCCGCCGCCAACCTGCGCGCCGAAGGGCTCGAGGCGGCGCGGATCCGCATCATCGGCTCGACGGCCATCGACGCCGTGCGTCAGGTGCGCGACCGCCTCGACGGCGCCACGGTGCTCGACCGGCTCCAGCTGCGCCCCGGCGGCTACGTGGCGGTGACGGCGCACCGGGCGAAGAACACGACGCCCGACGTGCTGCCCGGCCTGCTGACGGCGCTCGGCGCCATCGCCGCCGAGCGTCCGGTGGTCTTCCCGCTCCACCCGCGCACGCGCGGGGCCATGGCCGAGCAGGGGCTCGCCATGCCGGCGGGCATCCTGGTCACCGAACCGCTCGGCTACCTCGACACGCTGCGGCTGGTTCGCGACGCCGCGGCGCTGCTCACCGATTCGGGCGGCCTGCAGGAAGAGTCGGCGGTGCTGGGCACGCCGACGTTGATCCTGCGCTTCGAAACCGAGTGGCAGTACCTGGTCACCGCCGGCGCCCACAAGCTGATCGGCAACACCCCGGCGTCGATCCGCGACGGCGCCGCCCGCTGGCTGAGTGACAGCGGGCTGGCCGAGATTCGCGCCACGCCGGTGCCGATCACTCCTGGTGCCAGCGCCGCCGCCGTCGATGCGATGATCGAGCTGGTCTGATGCCGCGCCTGTCCCTCGTCATTCCGGGCTACAACGAAGAGCCGAACATCAAGGCGCTCGACGCCCGCCTGCGCCCGGTGCTCGAAGGGCTGACTCGCCGCTTCGACGACATCGAGGTGGTGCTGGTCGACGACGGCAGCCGCGACGGCACCTGGGCGGCCATCCAGGCGCTGGCCGCGACGAGCCGCGGCGTCATCACCTTCCGCGGCGAGAAGCACCCGACCAACCTCGGCCTCGGCGCCGCCATGCGCACCGGCCTCACCGCCGCGACCGGCGACGTCATCGTCACCACCGACTCGGACGCCACCTATCGCTTCGAGGAGATCCCGGCGCTGCTCGACGTGCTGACCGACGATGTCGACCTCGTCACCGCGTCGCCGTACCACCCGCAGGGCGCGGTGGACAACGTGCCGGCCTACCGGCTGTTCTTCAGCCGCGGTGCGTCGTTCCTCTACCGGCTGTTGGTGCAGTGGAACCTCTACACGTGGACGGCGCTGTTCCGCGCCTACCGCAAGGAGGTCGTGCGCACGGTGCCGTTCGCCTCCACCGGGTTCCTCGCCGGCACCGAGATCCTGGTCAACGCGATCGGCGCCGGGTACCGCGCCGCCGAGTTCCCGACCGTGCTGCATTCGCGCGTGCACGGCGTCTCGAAGGCCAAGATCGCCCGGACGGTGCGCGCGCATCTGCGCTTCCAGGGCCTGGTGCTGCGGCGCCGCCTGGTCGGCGGCACGCCCGAAGGCACGCCGGCGGTTCCCACGACGTAGTCCGCCGATGCGCCGACGCGAGTTCCTCGTCGCCACGGCCGGACTCGCCGCCGCGTGCGGGCGGCCGGCCGAACGGCTGACGATCGACGACGCCACTGGCGTGGTGCGGCCCGCGGTGGAGGCGGGCTCCCCGTCGATCGTGTTGATCGACGCCGGGGGGCCCGGCGGCTTCGCGGCGTATCTCGGCGAGATGCTGGCCGCCGAGGGATTGGTCGCGCTGGCCACGATCGACGCGCGGTCCACGACGCCGCAGGCGCTGCCGATGGCGCCGGCGCTCGTCGTCTACGGCGGCGCCACGTTGACGCCGGCGTGGATCGACGCGCTCGACCAGGCCGTACGCCGCGGCGCGGCGCTGATCACCGTGAGCCCCGGCGCCGATCTGCTGGCGCGCTTCGGCGTCGGTGACGGCGGCGCGTTCGAGGCCGCTGGCGTGACGCTCACCGGACGGGACGACGCGACGCCGCTGCGTCTGCACGTGGCGGCGCGGCGATGGACCGCGGCGGCAGGTCTCGAGACGCTGGCGGCGTTCGCCGACGGCGCCGGCGCGCCGGCCGGTCCGGCGGCAATCCGGCGACGGCACGGCGACGGCCAGGTGACCGCCTGGGCGTTCGACGTCGCCAGGAACGTCGCCTGCATCCGCCAGGGCAACCCGGAGTGGACCGGCGGCAATCGCGATGCGTTCCCGCCGCAGCAGCTCATCGACAGCATGGTCGGCTGGGTGCGGCCGGAGACGCTGGCCCGGCCCGACGCCGACCTGTATCAGCAGGCGCTGTCGGCCGCGGTGGGCGGCGGGACCTGGGGCAGCGGGCCGCACCCGCTCATCGACTACTTCCCCGGCGACGCCCGCGCCGTGCTGGTCGCGACCGGCGACGCGCACGCCATCGGCGGCGCCGTGATCGACCGGCTGCTCACCCGCGTCGAGGGCGGCGGCGGCTGACTGTCGGTGTACTACACGCCGAACCCCGGGGTCGGCTGGCGTCGATCGGCGCGGCGGGCCCGCCGCGTCCTGGCGGGCTGGCCGGTCGTCGGCCGGCTGGCTGGCAGCGCCGAGCCGCCGCCGACCGCCGAGCAGGTGGCGGCGTGGCGGGCGCGCGGCCACGAGTTCGCGCCGCATCCCGACATCGACGACGAGAGCGTGCCGCTCGACGCGCGCTTCGAGCGGGCGTGGCGGGTGTTCGCCGACGAGGGCTACGGCACCGCGCACGTCTCGACGCGCACGCATCGCATCCTGTGGAGCGGCTGGGCCCGCACCGCGCACGCGCAGCGCCGGCTCGGCGTGCGCATGAACCTCGACGCCTACAACTACGGCCCCGACCTGAAGCGCGCCGACGGCGGCTGGGCGCACGGGCACCTGATCGGCAGCGGTCTGGCGCTGCGCTTCGCCAACGAGGACGGCACGCTGGTGGACTGCTACCAGCAGCCGACGCAGATCGTGGACGAGGCGCTGGTGCGCGAGTTCGGCGGCCCCGAAGACCTGACCGCCGCGCAGGCCGTGGACGTCGTGGCCGGCCTGATCGCCGACGCCACGCGAACCAGCCCGGCGGCGTTGTGCGGCCAGTTCCACGCCGACGGCTTCGTCGGCGACCCGGCGCGCATCCGCGCCGCCGAAGAGCTGCTCGACGGCACCCTCGCGGCGTGCCGCGACGCCGGCGTGCCGGTGTGGACGGCGGCGCGCTGGACCGCGTTCCTCGATGGCCGCCGCGCCACCCGCCAGGCGGCGCGCACGTGGTCGCGGGAGGAGGGCCGGCTCCGCGTCGCGCTCGGCGTGACGACGGCGGCCGACCCAGGCGTGTCGCTGCTGCTGCCAGCCGAGGTCGAGGGCCGACCGTTGTCGGCGGTGACCGTGGACGGCGCCGCCGCGACCCTCGGCACCGTGAACCGCGGCGGGCGCTCGTGGGCGCGCTGCACCCTGCGGCCCGGCAGCGTCGACGTCGTCGCGACCTACCGCGCCTGACGACGCCCGCGATCAGACCGGCTGACGCGGTTGGCGCGAACGGCGCGGCTGTTCGATCGTCGCCGTGACGGTGTTGGCCTGACGGTCGCGCACGATCTCGAGCCGCGCGTCGCCGCTGGCGCCGACCTCGGCGATCTCCTCGATCAACTCACCGGCGTCACGGATCGCGGTGCCGTTCACCGCCGTGATCACGTCGCCCGCCTTGAGGCCGGCCTTGGCCGCCGGCGAGTCGGCGGTGACGCTCGACACCAGCACGCCGCCGCCCTTCACGCCGAAGTAGTCGGCGAGCTGGTCGGTCAGCGTCTCGACCTGCACGCCGAGCCGGCCGCGCGGGGCGCTCATGCCGGGCCGGCCGTCGAAGCGGAAGTCGAACATCGGGCCGTCGCGCTCGGGCAGCTCGCGCAACCCGCGCAGGCCGCGTTCGAGCTCCTGGCGGAACTCGGGACCGACGCCGAAGCTCCAGGCCCCGACCGTGGCCGACGCCGCGGGCGTGATGTCGAGCGTCTGGCGGCCGCCGCCGCGCGTCACCGTCATCTTCACGGTGCGGCCGTCGGGCGTCTCCTGCACCAGGCGCGTGAGCTGGCGGGCGCTGCGGACGCGCTCGCCGTCGAACTCGACGACGACGTCGCCTTCCTTCACGCCGGCCTTGGCCGCCGGGCTGTCGTCGTCCACGCCGTCGATGCGCACGCCTGCGGCGCTGCCCTGGGTGTCGCTCACCACGACGCCGATCTGGCTGCCTCGGCCGTCGAGGCGGATGGCACGGCCGGCGCCGTCGGGGCCGACGAACACGCGGCCGCGTTCGGTGCGCCGCTCCTGGTCACGGTCGGCGCGCTGGGCGCCGACGCCGACGACGGCGGCGCCGACCAGGGCCGCCAGCACTGCGCCGAGGACGATCGTTCGCTGGACTCTCATCGCACTGTCTCCTGGAGCCTGTCAGGGCTCCCTATCGGGCTCCACACCCGCCCTCCGCTGAGGTCAGACGACACCGCCCGGCGCTTGGCCGTCGGCGCCGGACGGGTCGACCCCGCGCCCCTATACTTGGGGGCTAGCAGCCCGGGCTGCTACTCGACATGGACCCACGAGCCCTCATCGAACGCGCCGAGCGCGACGGCGTGAAGTTCCTCCGCCTGCAGTTCACCGACATCCTCGGCGTGACCAAGAACGTGGAGGTCCCCGACCGCCAGTTCGCCGAGGCCCTGGCCGGCGCCGTGCTCTTCGACGGCTCGTCGATCGAGGGCTTCGTCCGCATCGAAGAGTCGGACATGTACCTCAAGCCCGACCTCGACACGTTCCAGGTGCTGCCGTGGCGCGACCAGAGCGGCGCGCGCGTGGCCGGCATCACCTGCGACATCGCCAACCCTGACGGGACGCCGTTCGAGGGCTGCCCGCGCACCGTGCTGAAGCGGGCGATCGCCCGGGCCAAGGCCATGGACTTCCACATGGTGGCCGGGCCCGAGGCCGAGTTCTTCCTCTTCCAGCGCAAGGACGGCGCGCCCTCGACCGCCACCCACGACACCGCCGGCTACTTCGACCTGGCCCCGGTCGACCAGGGCGAGGACGTGCGCCGCGAGATCGTGCTGGCACTCGAACAGATGGGGTTCCTGGTCGAAGCCGCGCACCACGAGGTGGCGCCGGGACAGCACGAAGTGGATTTCCGCTACGACGACGTGCTGCGCACCGCCGACAACGTCGCCACCTTTCGTTTCGTGGTGAAGAACGTCGCCTGGCGCAACGGCCTGCACGCCACCTTCATGCCCAAGCCGATCGTCGGCGTGAACGGGTCGGGCATGCACACGCACCAGACGCTGCTGAAGAACGGCGCCAACGCCTTCTACGACGCCGATCGTGAATGGCAGTTGAGCCAGACCTGCCTGCACTACGTCGGCGGCCTGCTCAAGCACGCCCGCGGCTACTGCGCGATCACCAACCCGCTCGTGAATTCGTACAAACGGCTGGTGCCCGGCCACGAGGCGCCGACGGCGATCGCCTGGTCGGAGAAGAACCGCAGCCCGCTGGTGCGCGTGCCGGCGGCGCGCGGTGAGGCCACGCGCGTCGAGCTGCGCCTGCCCGACCCGTCGTGCAACCCGTACCTGGCGCTGGCGGTGATGCTGCGCGCCGGCCTCGACGGCGTGGTCCACGAACTCGACCCCGGCCCGCCGGTGAACAAGAACATCTACAAGATGAGCCACCGCGAGCGCCGCCACCTGCGCATCGACGACTTGCCGGTCACTCTGAGCGAGGCCCTCGACGAACTCGAGAAGAGCGACTTGGTGCGCGACGCCCTCGGCGAGCACATCGTCCAGCACTTCCTGGCCGCCAAGCGCGGCGAGTGGGACGACTACCTGCGGCAGGTCTCGCCGTGGGAGCTGGAACGGTATCTCTCGGTGTACTAACGAGTAGCGGCTAGGGGCTAGCGGCTAGCGGCTAGAAAGCCACGGCGTCACACCGCGTGAAGACGCGCCCAGAGACACCGGGCAATTGCAGCGTGATTCGCTAGCCGCCAGCCGCTAGCCGCTAGCCGCTAGCCCCTAGCCGCTAGCCGCCAGCCGCTAGCCGCTAGCGCTCGGCCCCTGCAAACCTCCGAGGCCCGAGCCTCGTCCAAGCCATTGCCTAGATAGTCAAGGCAACGGAGGACGAGGCATGGCGGGGCCCGCGAAGACCCCGAACGCCCTGCTGCACGGGGCGCTCGACGCGCTGATCCTGAAGACGCTCACCCGCGGACCGAGCCATGGCTACGCCGTCGCGCGCTCCATCGAGGAGGCCACGGGCGACGCGCTCCAGGTCGAGGAGGGCTCGCTCTACCCGGCGCTCTATCGCCTCGAGCGCCGCGGCTGGGTGGAGGCCGAATGGGGCACCTCGGAGCTGGGACGGCGCGCCAAGCTGTATCGCCTCACCCCGGCGGGCCGCGCCCAGCTGGCCGCCGAGCTCGACACCTGGCAGCGCTTCGCGACCGGGGTGTCGAAAGTGCTGTTCGCGTCATGAGACGGTCGCTGCGCTCGTGGCTGTGGCGGGTGCCGGTCCAGCAGGAAGTGGATGACGAGCTGGCGTTCCACGTCGAGATGCGCACCCGCGAGTTGATCGACGCCGGGGTCGCGCCCGACGACGCGCGCCGCCAGGCCCTGGCCCGTCTCGGCGACATCGCGGCGCTGCGCCGCACCTGCGTGGACCTGGGCGAACGACGAGATCGGGAGATGCGCCTCATGGAATGGCTCGACGAGTTCCGCCACGACATCCGCTTCGCGCTGCGCCAGATGCGCGCCGCGCCGACGTTCACGGCCGTGGCCGTGCTCACGCTGGCCCTCGGCATCGGCGCCAACAGCGCCATCTTCGCGCTGGCCGACGCGGCGCTGCTGCGGCCGCTGCCCTTTCGCGATCCCGACCAGGTGGTGGTGCTGAGGGAGCGCACGCCGAGCGGCGCGCGCACCGGGGTCTCGCCGCTCAATCTGGCCGATTGGCAGGCCGGCAGCCCCTCGTTGACTGCAACCGCTGGATTCGGCAACGGCGTCGGCGGCATGGTGATGCGCGGCGTGGACGGCTCGGCCGAAACGGTGTCTCGGCAGTGGGTGTCGTCGGGTTTCTTCGAAGTGCTCGGCGTGCCGTCGGTGGTCGGACGGCTGTTCCAGCCGGCCGACGACTGGGCCGAAAACGAAGCGGTGGTCCTCACCGAAGCGTACTGGCGCGCGCGATTCAATGGCGATCCGTCGATCGTCGGCCGCGACCTCGTGCTCGACGGCGAGCCGTACCGCGTGCTGGGCGTGGTGCCGGAGCGCTTCAAGTGGACGGCGAACAACAGCATCTGGGGCCTGATCCGCATGCGCCCCGATCCGCGTCTCCGCACGCTCTATTTCATGCACGGCATCGGCCGTCTGGCGGCCGGGGCGACCGTGGCCGGCGCGCGCGCCGAGGTGACAGCGGTGGCGGCGGAACTGGCCCGCACCATCCCGGAGAACCGCGGCCGCGGCGCCGAGGTGATGCCGGTCCGCGAGGCCCTCGTCGGCACCGACCTGCGCACGACCTCGATGCTCTTCCTCGGCGTCGTCGGCTTCGTGCTGCTCATCTGCTGCGCCAATGTCGCCAACCTGCTGCTCGCCAGAGCCACGGCACGCGGACGCGAACTGGCCATTCGATCGGCGCTCGGCGCGGGCCGTGGCCGTGTCGCGCGGCAGCTGCTGACCGAGAGCCTGGTTCTGGCCGCGGTCGGCGGCGCGCTCGGCGCGTCCGTCACCGCGGCCATCCTGGCGGCGGCGCCGGCCGTGATCCCGGCCGACCTGCTGCCGGCGCACGTGGCGATCGCGTTCGACGGTCGCGTCGCGTTGTTCTGCGCCGCGGCGGCGCTGCTGGTCGGCGCGCTGTTCGGCATCGCCCCGGCCTGGCAGGTCGGGGATCTGACGTCGGCGCGGGCCATCGCCACGGATTCGCGGACCTCGACCGGCGTCGGCGGCCGGATGCGCAACGTCCTCGTCGTGGCCGAGGTCGCCATCGCGGTGCTGCTGCTGGTCGGTGCCGGCCTGCTGCTGCGCACGCTTCTCGCCGTCCAGAACGTCGATCGCGGCTACCGCGCCGACACGATCCTGACGATGGTGGTCGACCCCCTGGCGTCGCGGTATCCCACCAACGAGTCGCTGCAGCAGTTCTACGACGAGGTCGCCCGCGAGGTCGCGGCCGTGCCGGGCGTGGCGGCGACCGCCTGGGCCAGCACACCGCCGCTCGGGCCATCGTTCGCCGGCCAGCAGGCGGTCGCGATCGTCGGCGACCCGCCGACCGAGGACAGCCAGCGGCCGATCGCCGATTACCAGGTCGTCAGCCATTCGTACTTCGCCACGCTCGACCTGCCGGTGATCGCCGGCCGCGGCTTCGCGCCGACCGACGTCCGCGAGAGCCCGCTCGTCTGCGTCGTCAACGAGGCCTTCGTGCGCCGGCACTTCGCCGGTCGCGACCCGGTCGGCCGCCGTCTGGCGCTGTCGCCGGCCAGCGGCGCGACCCGCTCGCCGGTCATCCGCGAGGTCGTCGGCGTGGCGAGGCAAGTGAAGGGCCGGCCCGACGAAGCCGAGGAGCTGATGCAGGTCTACGTGCCGATGACCCAGGCCGGTCTGGACGACACGTTCCTGCTGGTGCGGCCGTCGACGAGCGACGCCGCGTCACTCGCCTCGGCGGTGCGCGCCGCGATCGGCCGCATCGACACCGCGCAGCTGGTCAGCGTCGGGCAGGCGCGGACGCTCGACGACATCGCCCGCACCGCCACCGCATCGCATCGCTTTCGGGCCGTGCTCGTCATGGCGTTCGCCGCGCTCGCGCTGCTGCTGGCGATGGTCGGCGTGTTCGGCATCCTGGCGTATTCAGTGCAGCAGCGAACGGCCGACTTTGCGGTCCGCCGGGCCATGGGCGCGAGCACCGACGACGTGCTGCGCCTGGTGGCGGGCAGCGCGGTCCGCGTGGTCGGTGCCGGCGCGGCGATTGGCCTCGTCGTGGCCGCGGCGGGGACGCGCCTGCTGACCGCGGTGCTGTTCGGCGTCGAGCCGTTCGATCCGATCACGTTCGTGGTGGTCGCGGTGGTACTGCTGGCGACAGCGGCGCTGGCGGTGGCCGGCCCGGCGTGGCGAGCCGTGCGCGTCGACCCGGCGGTGACGCTGCGAGGACAGTAACCGCGGGAGGTCAGGCGGCGTCCGTCGGCAAGGACGACGGCGCCGAGGCCACGGTGGCGGCGCCCTGAGAGATCGCGAAATTCAGGCGTGAAATCGCGGACGCGACACGGCGGGCGCGGTCGGCACGCCTCTTGATATTCAGGCTCGCGAACGCGGCGGATCACCGGGGTGCGTTCAATCAGGCAGGCGCTGGCATCGCCGCATCCCGGCCGTGGTTTCACGATCCGTCGCGTTCACTGCTTTCCGCGATAGGCGCGGGCGACGACATCCGTCGAGAGGGAGGGCAAGTCGATGCATCTCAATCCCGACATCCGCTGGGGCAAGGTGGCGGCGCTGGCGGTCGTGGCCGCGATCACGGTGGCCTGCGCGTCGGTGCCCGGCCGCCCCTCGGTGCAGCAGGTGCGGCAGCAGTCCGGCCGGTTCGTCGATCACTCCGTGACGATCACCGGCGAGGTCACCAGCTCCTGGGGCGTGCCGCTGGTCGGCTTCAACGTCTACCAGGTGAACGACGGCACCGGCGAGATCACCGTGGTGTCCACGGACCGGCGCGTGCCCAACAAGGGCGCCCGGGTGGAAGTGCGGGGCAAGGTGGAGGACATCGCCGTGCTCGGCGGCCGCCCGCTTGGACTGCACCTCCGCGAGCAGCGCGTCAGATACCGCTAACCCCCGCCACGACAATCAGTTGCCGCAGGGCCGGGCCGGCGTCCATCCCACGCCGCCCGGCCCGTTTTCGTGTACCCCGCCCTCCCGAATCCCGCCACGCCGCCCGAACCCCGAGCCCCGAGTTCCGAGCCCCGCCGAGGGCTTGTGAATTCAAGTACAATGTAGGGCTCGTGGAGCAGCTCGAACACGCCTCGCCGATCGTGGACCTGGTGAACGCCCTGCTGGGGCCGCTGGGGATCCACGTCCCCAACTACCTGGTCTTCTGCGCGCTGATCGTGCTGTTCCTGACGGCGCTGGGCCTGTTCATCCGCTCGCGGCTGAGCGTGGACAACCCCGGCAAGCTGCAGATCGTGCTCGAGGACATCGTCACGTTCATCGTCGAGCAGCTCGAGAACATGATGCCCCACAAGGGCAAGAAGTACCTGCCGCTGGTCGGCACGGTGTTCGTGTTCATCCTGCTCGGCAACCTGATGGGCCAGATTCCCGGCCTCGGCTCGCCCACCAGCAACGTGAACGTGCCGTTCGCGCTGGCCATCACGGTGTGGCTCTACTACCACCTCGAAGGCATCCGCGCGCAGGGTCTGGTGAGCTACCTGCTGCACTTCGCCTTCCCGCCGGGCGTGCCCAAGGCCATGGCGCCGCTGATGCTGCCGATCGAGCTCATCAGCCACGCCTCGCGCGTGATGTCGCTCACGCTGCGTCTGTTCGGCAACATCTTCGGCGAGCACCTGGTGGTGCTGATCATCGGCAGCATCGTGCCGTTCATCGCGCCGCTGCCGATCCAGGCGCTGGGCCTCATCGTCGGGCCGCTGCAGGCGTTCATCTTCATGACGCTGACGGCGATCTACCTCGCCTCGGCGACGGCGGTGGACGAGCACCACTGATGCTCGACTAGCGGCTAGGGGCTGGCGGCTAGCGGCTAGACCCCGCCGGCACGACTGCGACAGAATACGCCGCCATGCGCTTTGCGCTCGGCGGCGTTCGCTCGTACGGCCGATGTGTGCTCCTGGCCGCGACGCTGGCCAGCGCTTCTCTCGCCGCGCAGACCAACAGGATTGACGTCATCACCCCGTCGGCCCCTGAACTGGCGGCGTTCGCGGCGCACGCGGTGGGCGTCCGCACGCTCACCGCGGTCGATCGCCACCGGCCCGACGTCCTGCGTACCACGCCAGGCAGCGCGACCGCCCGCTACGACCGCAGCTTCACCCTCGAAGTCTGGTACCCCGCCACGCTCGCGCCTGGTCAGCGCGCCGAGGGCACGTATCGGACAATCGGCCGCGATCCGGGGATTGCCGTCACGCTCACCGGCCGCGCCGTGCGCGATGCCGCGCCGACGACCACCGGTGGCCCGTGGCCGCTGGTCATCGTCTCGCACGGCTACCCCGGCAACCGGTTCCTGATGAGCCACCTCGGCGAGAACCTGGCCAGCAAGGGCTACGTGGTGGCGTCGATCGACCATCCCGAGAGCACGTACGACGACCTCAAGGCCTTCGCCAGCACGCTCTACAACCGCGCCTACGACCAGCGCTTCGTGCTGAACGAGATGGCCAGGCTCGGTGCGTCCGGCTCGGGCGGTCCGCTCGCCGGGCTGATCGACGCCGCACGGACGGCGGTCATCGGCTACTCGATGGGCGGCTACGGCGTGGTCAATCTCGTTGGCGGCGCCTATCGCGAGGCCGCCGCGGCGGCCAACGGCGCTCCCCCGAACGGCCTGCTGCGCGAACGCACGGCGGCCGATCCGGCGTACCGCGCCTCGATCGATCCGCGCGTGAAGGCAGCCGTGGCCATCGGCCCGTGGGGCATGCACGTCGGCTACTGGGATGCCGCCGGTCTGGCCGGCATCCGTACACCGATGCTGCTGGTGGCCGGCAGCGTGGACGAGGTGTCGGGCTATGAAACCGGCACGCGCGCGATCTACGAGGGCGCCGTCAACGCCGATCGGTACCTGCTCACGTTCCTGAACGCCGGCCACAACGCCGGTGCGCCCATCCAGGCCCCCCACGAGGTCTACGCCGGCGCGGCCGACGGCACTCGCGCGCCGCCGTTCCTGCATTACGCCGATCCCGTGTGGGACAACGTCCGGATGAACAACGTGCTGCAACACATGGTGACGGCGTTCGTCGATCTGCACCTCAAGGGCCTCAGCGACCGCCGCGCCTACCTGGACGTCGTGCCGCGCGGCAAGGACGGCGTGTTCGCGCTCGACGCCGACGGAGCACCCAAAGCCGAGCACACCTACTGGAAGGGCTTCAAACGAGGCACCGCCGTCGGCCTGATGCTGGAACACCGGCCACCGTCGGCGCCGTAGCGAAAAGGAAGGCTGGCTCTGCTCTCGCCGCCGTCCGCGCCGCGCGGGGGGGTGTCAGGCGTTGGCATCGCCGCTCGCGAATCCCCGTTTTCGGGGCCGGTCAACGCTCCAACCGACGGCGCCCGCCCACTGTAGCCGGTCGCGAGCGTTGCCCGCGCCCACCGACCGTTCACCGCACCACGACTTCGAGGTCTGCCGTCGGCGCGGATCGCGCCGACTGTGCCCCAGACGCTGTCCGAGTAGGCCCACGCCAGTAGAGCGCGTCAGAGATCACGGCCGCACCGTGAGCACCACTTCGTTTGAAGGTGGCCCGTCCCCAACCGCGTTCCTCGCTCGCACTCGCACGTGGTAGACAGCCGGCGGTACGCCCGCGGCGTCAAGCACGCTCGCCGAGCCGAGTGGCACGGTGAGGATGTCAGAACGCGCCGGTGCTGAACCAACCTCCAACACATACGTCGTCGAAGGTGTAGCGCCCGGCGGAGCCGACCACGTCAATCGCACGGCCTGCCCGTTCACCGTGGCCTGAAGATTCGTAGGCGCGCCAGGGGCGGTGGGAGCGCTGACTACGACCACCGCTTCGCCCGAAGGCGGCGACGCACCGCAGGCGTTGGTGGCGCGCACCCTCACGTAGTACATGCCTGGCGGCGCCGCAGACTGAAAACTGGCCCCTGCCGTGGGGATGGAGCCGATGTTGCTCGCACCGGGCGACGTTCCAGCTTCCAGGACGTAACCGGACGCGCCGGCCGTGGCCTGCCACTGCAGGGTGACGATGCCCGCCGTCACGCTGCTGACGAGGCCGGTTGGCGCAGACAGCGTGCCACAGCCAGGGGTCCTGAAGGCCACCTCGTTTGAGGGGGCGCCAACGACACCGAGTACGCTAGCTCGGACGCGGGCATAGAACGTCCCGTTGGGCGCATCGACGGTGAACGTTCGCGGCGGCGGCACGATTCCGGTTGCGAAACCAGGCCCCAATCGTGCGGTAAAGATCGTGTTCCCTGGGCTGACCCCTGCCTCGAAGTAATAGAGTGCCGCGCCGTCTCCGATAGGTGCGTCCCACGTGAACTCCACACGGTTTCCAGACACCGACGCCGCCATGTTGCGAGGTGCGCCGTCGGCGGGGGGATCACTCAGGACGGCGACGTTCGCGGCAATTTCCCCCTCACTTCCGTAGAACCGCCCGCCCATGAACACCGTTCCTCCGGTCGAGAGCAGCGACGTCACCGACAGGCCGAAGGGGCGGTCAAGACCGGCAGCCACGGGAAGCCGACGGCCTGCGAGATCGAATGTGGCTACGCCGCGAATGACAGAAGTATCTACCGGGATCGCCGCGTAGAGACGATTGCCGCGGATGGCGAGTGCCGCTGCCGCGGGAACGCTTTCACCGAATCCTTCAGTAGGCCACGGGCCGACGGTTCCGGTCGTGGTGTCGATAGGCGCGATTCCGACACGCCGCTGGCCGCCAACCTGGCTGAAGTCACCACCAACGAAGAGGGTCGCGCCGTTCATCACGAACGAGCGTGGGTAACCACCTTCCACAGGCAGATTCAGTGGCAGCAGCACACCTGTCGACAGGCTGACAGCGGCCAAATTGCGTCTCGGCGCGCCCCCCACGGAGTCGAAGCTCCCACCAAGGTACACAACGTCCCCCGAAATCAGGACGCTGTAGGCCAGACCGCCGACCGTCGTTAACATCGAGGTCACCGCGCCGCTTTCGGGATCGTGGACATTGAGCTGCCCGTCCGTGGAGCAGACAAGCCGGTTATTCGCAAACGCTGGTGAGAGACAACCGCCAAAGCGAGGCTGAAACGTCGAAGGTCGCGTTCCTGTGGCGACGTCGATCGCGTCGACCCGCGACGAGTTGATGCCGAGCGTGGCCAGAAACAGCCGCGTCGTGCCGTTCGAGGTGATGCCGACCACCCCGTCGATGTCCTGTGTCGCTTGCCAATCGAGCAAGCGACCGGTGACGGGGTCCAAGGCCGCCAGGCCTTTCCGCACTGTCGCACGCATGCCAGTGAAGCTCCCGGTCATCAGGACCCGGCCGGCGTCTACATCGACGCTCGTCACTGGACCGTTCATCGATGGGTTCCATGGGAGAAGGGCGCCGCCGGCCGAGAAGTCGAACGCCGCACACCCGGCTCGCTGCTGGGTGTCGATGTGAGAGAAGCTCCCGCACGCGTAGACGGTGTAGTCGCGCACGACAAGTGAGTACACTGAGTCGTTCGGGCGAGGCGCCCATGGAAGAGGGACACCTGTCACCGCGTCGACAGCCGCCAATCCGACGCGGACGGCGCCGCCGACGGACCTGAAGAACTGTCCGCCCAGCACGACGGTGTTGCCAACGATCCGCATTTCGCTGACGAAGCTGTCTGGCGACGGATTCCAGGGCAGCACGGCACCCGTTCCGACATCGAGCGCCGCAAGGTAGCGGCGCGCTTGCCCGGCGACCTGCGTAAAGGCTCCCAGAATGTACGCAGTGCTGCCCACCACCTGGATCTGATTCACGCGCTGGTTGGGCGACGGATTCCACGGCGTGAACGCTCCAGTGGCCAAGTCAAACGCCGCCAGACCGCCCCGACTCACCATGGGCTGGCCAGGACCGTTTGCCACGCTGGTAAATGCCCCGCCGATGTACAGCACCCCATTGGCTACATGCAGGGCACGGACAACGCCGTTCACTCTGGGTTGCCAGGACCTGATGGGCTGAAGGGTGTTCGCATCGAGGGCGGCGATGAACGGCTGATCGAAAAGGCCAAGGGACCCGACGGAGAGGTTGTTCCAGCCTCCCCCGATGTACAGCGTGTTCCCGTCGCGCACCATTGTCACACCGAGCAGGCCCCCGTTTCCCGGCGACGACAATGCTACTGTGCCGTCTGCTCGGATGCGCGTCACCTGATGGCCGGTAAACGAGTCGTAGAGGTAGATCCCCCCTGCACCATCACTCTGAAGCTTTTTGTCAAAGTGCACTTTGTTTGTTACCGAGCCGGCCCGTTCTCCCGTTACGGCATCGACGATCGCGATGTCGCCCGTCACGTCACCTGGGTTACTGACGCCGAGAAAGGAGCCGCCCACGAATACCTTGCCGTCGGCCAGCGTGAAGCCGTTGACTTCACCGCCGAACACCGTCGGCGTCGGCGTCTGTGCAGGTGCGGCCTCGGCCAGCACAAGCAAAACGATGGCCGACGCCAGCGGGGCGTGTAACCGACGGCGGACCCGCTCGCGGATGGCCGATTCGTCGCCAGGCGCGGCGCCTCGGTGGCTGCTTGGTATGTTCGTTGCTGAGGCTCCCACGGGCGCAGTGTTCATATCCGTCAACCGTTGGCCCGTCGTGGGCCTGAGAAAGGTATGGACATCTAACCGGTCAAACCGGTCAGAGTACTACCTATCCGTCTGAGCTCTCAGACATGAGCTGGGAAGGCTAAATGAGGCTTCCGCTCGCCACTGTCTCTCGACGCGGTATGGAACGATACCAGGGCCGTCAAATCGCTGAACGGTGGACAGCCGCAAGCTGTAGTCACCAGGCAGGTTCTCTGGCCGCCGCGTAAACCGGAGCTGAATCTGGTTCTCGGTCACTGTCGCTCCGGTTGCTGGAAATGGCATCACAGTGGTTCCAGAATAGTTGTCCCCCCTGCGAACGAGAGTCATTCCAGGCATGGCCGTGTCCATGTAGAGGCCGAACGAACCTCTGCATCTGTCAGGAGGACCTGTCTGAAGTGAGAATGCACCCACAAGGTCTCGGTCGGCCGGCGACACTCTGACGTTCGCATCGGTCTCGACGATCTCGAAGCCGCGGATACTCATCGCGGCCCCATACACGCAACTGACGTTTGGCGCCTCCCCACCTGGGTATACGGTTGTGTCAGTTATCGTGGCGCTACCCGTGAACCGGCACGTAGGAGCCTGGGCCAGCGCAACGTCTCTACTGGTCCGGCCGTTCATCCTCACGGACACCTGAGCAGTGGCAAAGCCCTCCTTACTTGCTCGCAAGGTGTAGTTACCTGGCAGGGAAGGGAACGGCATAATCGCATACTGTCCCTGATTGTCTGTCAAGACCGACACCCGATTCGGCTCGAGTATCTCAACCCTGGCTCCGGCTAACGGCACAAACGTCTGATCGTTGGTCACTTGACCTGCTATCACGTTTTCCCTCAGAAACGCCTCGATCGTGTCGTAGATGATTGGCCGCTGGGTCAGCACTTCAAGAATGCTGACTCCGCGGAGAATCACCTCCACAATGCAGCTCTCTAGACCCACTGGTGTGCACACGAGGTATTCCAGGAACTCTGCCGAGGTTTCAGCTCTGTCGAACGCGTCAGCTAGCCCTGGGCTGAGGCCTACGGCCGCCTGAAACGCGAGTAGGACAGACGAACCGCATGCGCGGAGCACGGTCGGCCAGACAAGCGCGACCCCCGCTACGCCTCCGACGGCAAACGCGCCGCCCGCCTGAATCGCGCAGACCGAGAAGTTGATAAGCGTAGCAAGACTCCGGAGCTCTGTCTGGGCAGGGACATCCATTCCTCGATTGGCGCTGCCAGACATCGCCACACTCGTCGGCCTTGCCCCCGCGAGGCTGAGCTGCACACCTGTGACGGTCTGCCGCTCGCCGTTTGGCGCGATAGCAGCAATGTCGACACCAGTGTCCGTGTAGTTTCCAAACACGAACACGACGTCATCGATGATGACTTTGTCTGGTAATCCGTCAGGGCGGCTCAGGGCAAAGATTCGATTCTCTCGCTGGACGAACGCGGCTCCGCCGCTAGGCCCAATCTGGCTAGGCGCCAAAGCAGCCAGCAGCGCGCCGTCTCGATGCATTGCTAGCCTCGGTACGGCGGCGTTGCCTGTGAGGGCGAAAACCAATTCCGTCGTATTACCGGAAGGTGACGTCGGCGTGACGTCGTTTCGGCCCGTAGCCTCCCCGCCGCACGACACGGCAAAGCACGCACACGCGGCACAAACTACGGCCAAGAGGGCACGCGTGGTTCGCATTTGCCTTCTTCGCATACTGCGGCTCGGCGAGTTCTTTGCTCCGTCGCACGAAATCGAAACCCCGCTAACCAAGACAGTCGACCGCACCCCCCGGCAGCGCCGGAGCATCTGTGACAGCACTGAAGATCGCATTGGCTTGCCTGCTACCGGCGCACAGACCGGCGCCAGTCCCACACCGCATCAGAATCTATCGCTGATATGGCTGTCTTCTGTCAACTGGGCAGAGTCCTCCCGCCTCAGTGTTCATGA
>CAYUAX010000076.1:0-20788 GCA_964442845.1 uncultured Bifidobacteriaceae bacterium
CTGCTGCAGCGCGGCGATGCCGACGAGCATCGTCAGGAAGCCGAACGGCGCCGCCATGACGCCGCCCAGGATGAAGCCCCGCCGCGACGCCTCGGGCGACTTCGAGGCCCGGATCCGCTGATACCACTCCTGGCTGCCGAACCGGGCCATCACCACGGTGATGAGCCAGGCGGCGATGGTCGGCGGATTCCACGTGCCGGTGGCGCCGCTGGTCCACGAGGTGTGCGTGGCCGGCACGCCGTCCAGCACCGCGGTGAGTCCGCCGGCGGCGCCGATGAAGATCGGCACGCCGATCAGGAAGCCGCCGAGCATCAGCCCCCACTGGTAGACGTCGCCGTAGGTCACCGACGGCATGCCGCCGAGCGCCGAGTAGAGGATCAGCGTGATGCCCACGACGAGGAACGCCGTGGTGTAGTCGAGGCCGATGAGCGCGGTGAGCACCGTGGCGCCGCCGACGATCTGCGCCGGCAGGATGGCGAACGTGGCCAGGGCCAGGGCCACCGCCGAGATCGGCCGGAGCCACGGCTGGTAGCGTGACTCCAGGTACTCGGCGAGCGTCGTCTCCTTCAGCGGATGGATCTTGTGGACGGCGACGTAGGCGAACGGGATGAACGCCAGCGCCTGCAGCGTGACGTACCACATCGCCGAGTAACCGTCGCGGTAGGCCATCGCCACCGAGCCCATCGAGTTGCCGGCGCCGATGTTGGTCGCGGCCACCGCGCAGCCGACGATCCACACGCCCCAGGTGCGGCCGCCGTCGTAGTAGTCGGAATAGCGCTCGACCTTGAAGTAGAAGTACAGCCCGAACGCCAGCATCGCCAGGGCGTAGACGATGACGACGGCGAGGTCGAGCGGATGGGCCGTGGCCATGCCGCGATCAGTCCGGTGCCGGTGCCGCCGCTGCGGCGATCACGGCCCGGGCGTGGGCGAGTTCGTCGTCGTTGACCAGATGGCCCATGCCCGGATAGATGCGCAGCGTCACCGCGGCGCCCATCGCCTCGAGCACGCGCGCGCTCTCTTCGACCCGCACCTTCGGCACGTGGGCGTCGATGTCGCTGCAGCCCAGGAAGGCCGGCGTGCCGGCCAGCGACGCCGATATGTCCCACGTGGTGCCGGGCGGGCCGATGAGCCCGCCGCTGAACGCCACCAGGCCGCCCCAGCGCCCGGGGCGGGTGGCGACGAACTCGGTGGCCAGACACGCGCCCTGGGAGAAGCCGAGCACCACGACGCGCTCGCGCGGCACGCCGGCGGTGACCGCGGCGGCGACCACGGCGTCGAGCTGTCGCAGCGCCGACGAGAGAAACGGCTCGTTCTGCGGCCGTGGTGCCAGGAACGACAGCGGATACCAGGTGTTGCCCGCGGCGGCCGGCGCCAGCCAGGAGACCTCGGCGATCGCCAGCTGCCGCGCCAGGTCGAGGATGTTGCGCGGCGAGGCGTTGCGGCCGTGCACCATCACCACGGCGGCGCGGCCCTGGCCGAGCGGCGGGCCAGCGGCGACCACGTCCTGGCCGGCGTGCGGATCATCCAGCGGTGTCATGCGCGATACGTGACCTGGGCCAACCCGGCCTCGATCGATCGGCGATGCGGCTCTTCCCAGGGCGGCAGCTTCAGGTCGCGGCCGAGCGAGGCGAGCGGCTCGTCCACCGCGAAGCCGGGCTGCATCGTCGCCACCTCGTAGAGCACGCCGCCCGGCTCGCGGAAGTAGATCGACTGGAAGTACTGGCGGTCGCGCACCTCGGTCACGCCGACGCCGGCGCCGAGCAGGGCCTCGCGCAGCGCGAGCTGTTCCTCCGCGGTCGCGATCGCCATCGCGACGTGGTGGACCGTCCCCAAGCCGTTGCGGCCGCGCGGGCCGTCGGGCTGATGGTGGATCTCGAGGCGATGGCCAGGGGCGTCGCCGTTGACCGCCAGCCGCGTGCGTGGGCCCTCCTGGCCGACGACCGTGAAGCCGAGGTGCTGCTCCAGGAAGGCGATGCTCGGTCCCGGCGACGCGATGGTCATCGTGACGCTGTGCAGTCCGCGGATCGCCGCGCTGGCCGGCACCTCGCCGCCGAGCCACGGCGTCCGCGAATCCTCGGGGCTGGCGACCAGCTCGAAGGTGAGGCCGGACGGATCGAGGACGACCAGCGACTCCTCCCCGAACCGCGGCTCGACGCTCGTCACCGCGACGCCGCGGGCGGTGAGCCGCTCGCGCCACGCGCCCAGCGACCCGCGCGGCACCGAGAACGACGTCGTGGTGATCTGGCCGGTGCCTTCGGTGCCCGGCGGGACGCCGTGGCCGCGGTAGGGAAACGTGGTCCAGATCGTGCCCGGCGTGCCGCGTTCGTCGCCGTAGTAGAAGTGGTAGACGTGGTGGTTGTCGAAATTGACCGTCTTCTTGACCAGCCGCAGGCCAAGACCGTCCAGGCAGAAGTCGAGGTCGGCCTGCGCGCCGTCCACGGTGGCGGTGACGTGATGGAGACCGAGGAGGGCGGGCGGCATGCCGCCATTCTACGGGAGCGTCGCCGCGCCCCGACGACACCACGGGCTTGCGCTACCATGCCGGCCATGCATCGACAGATGGCGTGGCTGGCCCTGGCGGCGATGGCGGCGGCGCTCGGCGCGTCGCCGCGGGCGGCCGACGACCCGTGGGTCGCCTTCACGCCGATCCAGCCCGAGCTCTTCAAGGCCGGCGCGACCCTGGTCAACGCCTTCGCCGACATCGACGGCGACGGCGATCTCGACCTGTTCGTCGGCTTCGACGGCGCGCCGAACCGCCTGTATCGCAACGACGCCGGCACGTTCACCGACGTGGCGGCGGCCGCCGGCGTGGCCGACGCACGGCCCACGCGCGCCGCCGCCTTCGGAGACGCCGACGCCGACGGCGACGCCGACCTGCTGCTCGGCTTCGCGCCGGGCCCGGCCGGGCCGGTGCTGCGCTACTACCGCAACGACGGCGGGCGCTTTGCCGACCAGACGGCGGCGCTGGGCCTGGCCGTGGCCACCGGGGCGGTGCGCCAGCCGGTGTGGGTGGACGGCGACGGCGACGGCGACCTGGACCTGTTCATCGGCTTCCGCGATCGGCCCAATGCGTTCTACCGCAACGACGGCGGCCGCTTCACCGACGTGGCCGCGGCGGTGGGCCTCGCCGATCCGCGCAAGACCGTCGGCGCCGTGTGGTTCGACATGGACGACGACGGCGATCTGGACGTCGCCGTGGCCAACATGGACGGCGACGCCAACGGCCTGTTCCGTAACGACGGCGGCCGCTTCACGGACGTGGCCGAGGCCGCTGGCGTGGCCTGGGGCGGCCGGGCGCCGCGCGAGCCTGCCAACGGCACCGTGCGGGTGTGCGCCGCCGACATGGACAACGACGGCCGCCTCGACCTGCTGGCCGCCAACTACGGGCCGCTCGGCTACTTCGTCAACCGCGGCCAGGGGCGGTTCGAGGACCGCGCGACGGCCGCCGGCCTGGCCGTCGACAGCCGCTACGACGCCTGCGCCCCGGCCGACATCGACCACGACGGGCGGCAGGACCTCTACGTCAATGGCACGGTCACCGGCGGCGTGTCGTACAAGGACACGCTGTTCCGCAACACCGGCGCGACGTTCGTCGAGGCGACGCCGGCCAACGTCAAGGCGCTCGAGGCCGACCACGGCGTGCAGTGGGCCGACGTCGATGGCGACGGCGATCTCGATCTGGCCCTGACCGGCGGCCGGCCCGACGGCATGCACTTCGTGCTGCGCAACCTGCTGCCGTCAGCCGACGCGAAGCGGGCGCTGCAGGTGCGCGCGCTCGACGCCCGGGGCCGGGCCACGCTGCCCGGCGCCGAGGTGCGGGTGTTCGCGGCCGGCACGTCGCGCCTGCTCGGCCTGCGGCTGGTCGATGCCGGCTCGGGCTACGACGCCCAGAGCGAGATGCCCGTGCACATCGGTCTGCCATCTGGCACGACGCGGGTGGACGTGCAGCTCACCGTCCCGCGCGGTGGCCGCCGCGAGGTCACGTGGCAGCGCGGGATCGATCCCGACGCCTGGGTAGGGAAGGCCGTGGTCGTCCGCGACGCTCGCCAGTCGTCGCCTCGTCCACGCTGACGGCGCGGCGCCGGGCCTACGCCGGTTGGCCCGGTCCCGCGGCCAGCGCGTCCTTCGGCGCCCACGAGACGTCGACGCCGTTGCGCTTGAAGAGTCCGATCAGGCCCGACTTGTCGAGGGCCTTGGCGTAGGCGTCCTCGGGCTTGACCAGCTGCTTCTTCACCAGATCCAGGAAGCTGTCGTTCATCAGGCACATGCCCAGCTTCTTGCCCGACTGCATGATCGACGGGATCTGGAAGGTCTTGCCCTCGCGGATCAGGTTCGAGATCGACATCGAGGCGATCATCACCTCCAGCGCCGGAACACGGCCGCCGCCGATCTTCTTGCACAGCATCTGGCTGATCACGCCCTTCAGGCTGTCGGCCAGCATCATGCGGATCTGCTGCTGCCGCTCGGTGGCGAACTGGTTGATGATGCGGTCGATGGTGCCGTGCGCCGACGAGGTGTGCAGGGTGCCGAACACCAGGTGGCCGGTTTCCGCCGTCTCGATGGCGATGGCCATCGTCTCCAGGTCGCGCAGCTCGCCGACCAGCACGATGTCGGGGTCCTCGCGCAGCGCCGCGCGCAGCGCATCCTTGAACGACTGCGTGTGATCGCCGACCTGGCGCTGGTTGACCAGACACTTCTTGTTCTCGTGGACGAACTCCAGCGGGTCTTCGATGGTGATGATGTGGTCGGCGCGGGTGCGGTTGATGTAGTCGATGAGCGCGCACAGCGTCGTCGACTTGCCCGAGCCGGTCGGGCCGGTGACCAGCACCAGCCCCTTGGGCAGCTTGCAGAGGTCGAGGATCTCTTGCGAGAGCCCCATCTCCTCGGCGGTGATGATCTTGCTCGGGATGATGCGGAAGACCCCGCCCGGACCCTTGCGGTCCATGAACAGGTTGCCGCGGAAGCGGCCGACGCCGGCGATCTCGTAGGCGAAGTCGGCGTCGCGGCGGCGCTCGAACTCTTCGCGGGCGCGCGGCGTGGCCACCGACAGCAGCAGCCGCTCGGTGTCGCGCGCGGAGAGCGCGGGCACGCCCGGCAGCGCCTTCATCTCGCCGTCGTGGCGCACGGTTGGCGTGTTGCCCGCCGACAGGTGTAGATCCGACGCTCTCATCTCCACCATGGCGCGCAGCAGCGCGTCCATCGGCGCGGTGCTGGCCGGCGCGGCGGCTGGAGATGGAGCGGGAGTGGCGACTGGCGGTGCCTGCGACGTCATACCGGCGTCCCGACTAGCTCGACCACGCGCGTGACGTGGCGCTTCTGGATGAGGTGGTGCACGGAGCCGGATCGCACGGTGATGAACGCCTCGGGGGCGTTCAGCCAGTCGGCGACCCGCTGATGGCCGGGCGGCATGTCGATGACGATGTCGCCCGCGAAGGTGGCGCCGGCGGCGTTGACCGCGACGCGCGACACCGGCGTCCCCGGCAGCTCGTCGGCGGGGTCGAGGTTGGCGTCGGCCGGCACCGTCACCGCCACCACGTTGTCGCGGTTGACGATGGTCAGCGCCCCGGCCTCCTGCGATCGGAACGGGAAGAAGGCGTGCGCGCCCTCGATCCACTCCTCGGGGCGCATCGGCCCGGGCTGGCGCGACGACTGCGACGGCAGGAAGATCTCGCCGAGCACCGACTGGCCGTCGGTACAGCGGATCTCCACGGGCAGGCTGATCGTCGGGACGCGAAGGTCGTGCATCGGGGCGTGCGCAGTCCTTGCGAATAATCGGCCAGCGGCGGCGGCGGCGCAGGCCAGCCGTGCGATCGGCGCCGCCGCCGTGCAGCCCCGTGCAGTGATGCGCCTCGGCTCCCCCGTATACTGGCGGCGCATGTCGTACGGCCGCCGCGTGTTCGTGGCGGCGCTGGCCCTGATCAGCGCCGCCGTGGTCCATCCTTCATCACAGACGACGGCATTCGTAATCGCCGGCGCCGAGCTGGCCGATGGCACCGGGGCGCCGCTGCGCCGCGCCGACGTGCGCGTCGAGGGCGACGCGATTGCCGCGGTGGGCCAGGTGACCCCGCGACCCGGCGAGCTCGTGGTGGACGGCGCCGGTCTGGTGCTGGCCCCCGGCTTCATCGACGCCCACAACCACTCCACCGACGGACTGGAGCGCGAGCGCGAGGCCGTGACCCAGGTGTCGCAGGGCATCACGACGCTGGCGGTCGGCCAGGACGGCAGCTCGCCGTGGCCCATCGCCGGCTACCTCGACCGGCTGCGGGCGCGGCCGCCCGCCGTCAACGTGGTGCTGCTGGCCGGCCACGCCACGATCCGCGCCCAGGTGCTCGGCCAGGACTACAAGCGCCGCGCCCGGCCGGCCGAAGTGGCGCGCATGCGCACGCTGGTCGAGCAGGCGATGGGCGAGGGCGCGTTCGGGCTGTCGTCGGGGCTGGAGTACGAGGTTGGCTCGTACTCGGACATCGAAGAGGTGGTCGAGATGGCTCGCGCCGCCGGCGCCCGCGGCGGCTACTACATCTCGCACATCCGCGACGAAGCCGACCTGTCGATGGACGCGATCCGCGAGGCCATCGCGATCGGCGAGCGCGGCAAGCTGCCGGTGCAGATCACCCACATCAAGCTGGGCACGGTCGGGGTGTGGGGCAAGGCCCGCGAGGTGGTCGCTCTGGTGGAAGCGGCGCAGAAGCGCGGCGTGGACGTGACCGCCGACGCCTACCCCTACCTGGCGTGGCAGAGCACGCCGCGGGTGCTGGTGCCGAACAAGCGGTACGACGACCCGGCCAGCGTGAAGCGCGGTCTCGACGACATCGGCGGCGCGAAGAACGTGCAGATCACCCGCTGGGGCGCCTATCCGCAGTACATCGGCAAACGGCTCGACGAGATGGCCCGCGCCGAGGGGATCAGCGACATCGAGGCCTACGTCCGCTTCGCCAGGGACGACGACGCCGGCATGATCGGCCACGCGATGATCGAGGACGACCTGAAGGTGTTCTACCAGCAGCCGTGGGTGATGGTGGCCAGCGACGGCGGTATCGCCAACAACCACCCGCGCGGCGCCGGCACGTTCCCGCGCGTGCTCGGCCGCTATGTCCGCGAGCAGGGCTGGATGACGTTGCCCGAGGCGATCCGCAAGATGACGGCGATGCCGGCGGCCCGGATGGGCCTCAAGGACCGCGGCCGCATCGCCCCCGGCATGAAGGCCGACCTGGTGCTGTTCGACCCGAAAACGGTCATCGACCGCTCGACCTTCGAGCAGCCGCGCGCCCTGGCCACCGGCATCAGCCGGGTGTGGGTGAACGGCGCCGTGGTGTGGACCGGCACGGCCGCCGCCGGCGCCCACCCCGGCCGCGTGCTGACGCGCTAGCCGGCGCTCAGCGCACCCAGACGCTGCGCGTCGTCGTCGGCGACCCGCACTTCTCGAACCAGTCGATGCCTTCGCTCACCAGGTCGAACTTGAGCGCGTAGCGGCCGGGCGTCTCGGGCAGGGGCACGTCGATGGCGACGTCGGCGGTGCCGCCGGCCGGGATGTCGCCGGGCAGCCAGGCGCGGGCGTGGTCGCGGTTCAGCATCGCGCCGTCCTGGCCGACCAGCTGCGCGCCGAGCCGCACCAGGCGGCGGCCGTAGCTGGCCTGGGCGCGGAACGGCCGCTGCGACTGGTTGCGCACCCGGGTCTTCACCGCGATCGTCTGGCCGGCCTTGCCGATCAGCGGCACGCCGGGCAACAGCGTGCGGACGTCGATCGCGGCGCGCGGCGTGGCGCCGGGAATGGCGTTGCCGAGGCCCGAGTGGTCCCACACCTCGTACTTGATGCGGTCGAAGTCGGGCGTGCCCGGGGCGAAACGGCGCGAGAACGAGTCCTCGGGGTGATCGGTGATCTCCCACGACAGCCGATCGACGCCGAACTCCACGGCCAGCCGTCGCGCCTGCTCCATCTCCTCGTCGGAGTCGTTCCACTTGAACAGGATGTAGCGCCAATTGAGCTGCGGCACGTCGCGGCCGTGCTTCGCCTTCTCGTCGGCCATCGCCCGCAGGTTGGCGGTGGCGACGTCGAACTTGCCGCGCTGCCGGTACTTCTCGTAGACCGCCTGCGAGGCGCCGTCGATCGAGAAGGTGACCTCGTCGATGCCCGAGTGCACCAGCCGGCGCGCCTTCTCTTCGGTGAGGGCGCCGCCGTTGGTGCTCGTGTAGAGGTAGATGTGCGGGAACTTCGTCTTGATGTACTCGCACATCTCGACGGCGCGCTTGTGCAGGAACGCCTCGCCGTAGTTGAAGAAGTCGACGCGCACCAGCGTCGGCCCGGCCTCGTCGATCACCCGCGTGAACAGGTCGAAGTCCAGCATGCCGGCCTGGCGGGTGCGGGTGATGCCGGTCTCGGGGGCGCAGCAGGCCTGGAAGCACGAGATGTTGCAGGCCGCCGTGCACTCGACGTAGAGACGGCTGGGCAGCGGCCCGACATTCAGGTCGCGCTGCGGGAGGGGCGCATCGGCGGCGAGCGGCTCCTTGAGGGGGCAGTCGCCGCAGAACCACGAGCCGCCGGCGTTGATGTCGGCTCTGAGTTCGGAGGCGATCGAACCCCGCCACACCTGGGTCAGCGTCTGCTGCCGCACGTCGCCCATCACCCGTTTGGCGTAGGGGTCGGAGCAGCCGCAGGAGATGCGGCCGTCGCAGAGCAGGATGGCCGTGGACCACGGCCAGGAGCAGGTGAACCGTTCGGCCTGAAAGTTCAGCGACATCGCGGGCGGCGGCTCAGCGCTCCGGGCTGCCGAGCTTCTTCATCACGCGGTCGAGGCGGCCGTTCTCGTAGGTGGTGTAGCACAGCGCCAGCGCCTCGCTCAGGTACTGCCGCGACTCGGCGTCGGACAACTGCCCGAGCACGTGCTGCAGTTCCCGGACGGTGTGCTCGTAGGAGTAGTCCTCGGGCTGGTCCCAGAAGGTCTTGAACAGCGCTTCGAGCACGAGCTGGATGTCGCCGTCCAGCTCGATCGCCACGCCCTTGGAGGTGGTGATCGTCCGCATCGCCGTCAGGCCCCGAAGCTGGCCAGCGCCGCCGCCTCGTCGGCGTGGAGCGCCAGGAAGTTGTGGGCGCCGGTCATGGTCAGCATCGTCTCGACGCGTTTCTGGACCCCGGAGAGCTTCAGCGCGCCGCCCTTGCCGGTGGCCTGGCGGTAGAGATCCATCAGGCAGCCGATGGTCGCGCTGTCCACGTAGGTGACCTTCGTGAAGTCGAGCAGCACCTTGCGGTCGCCGCCGTCGAGCAGTCCGGTGACGGCGCCGGCGAAATCGGCCAGCAGGGGGTACATGAGGCGCGCCTCGTCGAGCCGCACGATGGCGACGTCCTGGCTCCGGTCGATGGTGAAGTTCATCCTGCCACTCCGCTCCGACGGGGATCCGACCCGCCGCCTGCCGTCCGCGCCGCCACGGCACGGTCGTCGTCCTCACGAATGCGGCTGATCTGCCGCGCCAGCTCCGTCCGGCCGCGGTTGATCCGCGATTTCACCGTGCCTTCGGGCAGTTCGAGCTTGTCGGCGATCTCCTGGTAGGTCATCTCCTGGAGATCGCGCATCATCACCGCCTCGCGCAGCGTCGGCGCCAGCTCGCGTAACGCGCGCTGCAGCAGCTGCCGGCGGTCGAGGTGTTCGAGCGCGGCCAGCGGGCTCACCGTGTTCGAGGCCGGCGCCAGGTCGCCCGGATCGACGTCGCGGTCGATCGTCTCCCGTTCCTTGCGCACGCTGCGGTAGTGATCGATGCACAGGTTGCGGCTGACGCTGACCAGCCAGGTCTGGAAGTTGGCGCGGCGGTCGAAGGTGTCGAGGCTCTTGAAGATCTTGACGAAGACGTCCTGGGTCAGGTCTTCGGCCAGGTCGTGGCGGCCGGTGAACTTGTAGGCGATGTTGAAGACCTTGCGCCAGTGCTGCCGGACGATCGTCTCCCAGGCCGCCTGGTCGCCGGCCAGACAGCGCTGGATCAGCGTATCGATGGCGTCGGGCTGGGCCGACGAGGCGTCGAGGGACATGGAAAAGGTGATGGTATCATCGCGGGTCCCCGCCGTGAATCAGGCCTTCCTGCAGCATGCTCCCGGTGGCTTTCGGCTCGAGTCGGTGACCGCCGCGGACGTCGCGGCGGTGCTCGGCACGCCGTGCTACGTCTACAGCGCCGGCGCGATCCGCGCCGCCTACCGCCGCCTCGACGACGCCTTCGCCGGCCGTCCGCACGCCATCCACTACGCGCTCAAGGCCAATTCGACCCTGGCGCTGGTGCGGCTGCTGCGCGGCCTGGGCAGCCGGGTGGACGCCAACTCGATGGGCGAGGTCGAGGTGGCGCTGCGCTGCGGCTTCGCGCCGCGCGACGTCGTCTTCACCGGCGTCGGCAAGTCGCGCGCCGAGCTGACCCGCGCCGTCGCGCTCGACCCGCACGCCATCAACGTCGAGTCGCCGGGCGAACTCGACCGCCTCGACGAGATCGCCGTCGCTCACGGCACCCGCGTGCGCGTCGCGCTGCGCGTCAATCCGGACATCGACGCCCAGAGCCATCCGCACATCTCGACCGGCCTGCGCGACAACAAGTTCGGCGTGCCGATCGCCCTGGCCGGATCGCTGGTTGCCGACATGGCGCGGCGCCGCGGCCTGGTGCCGGTCGGCCTGCACGTGCACATCGGCTCGCAGATCACGACGCTCGATCCGCTGACCCGCGCCGCCGAGGCGGTGAGCGCGCTCGGCCGGGCGCTGCTCGCCGATGGCGTGCCGCTCGAACAGCTCGATTTCGGCGGCGGCCTCGGCATCTCGTACGACGGCGGGCCGGTGCCCGACGCCGGCGACTACGTCCGGGCCCTCGTCGGCGCCGCCGGCGACACGCCGCTGGCGCTGGCCATCGAGCCGGGCCGCTCGATCGTCGGCCCTGCCGGCGTGCTGCTGAGCACGGTGGTCGACGTGAAACACGTGCCCGGCGGCCGCCGCTTCGTGGTGCTCGACGCCGGCATGACCGAGCTGATGCGGCCGGCCCTCTACGGCGCGTTCCATCGCATCGAGCCGGCCAGTCCGCGGCCGGGCGAGGCCCTGCCCAGCGACGTCGTCGGGCCGATCTGCGAGAGCACCGACCGCTTCGCGCGCGATCTCGCGCTGGCGCCGGTGGAGGTCGGGGATCTCGTGGTCATCCGCGACGTCGGCGCCTACGGCGCGGTGCTCGGCTCCACCTACCTGCGCCGGCCGCTGCCCCCAGAGGCCCTGGTGGACGGCGATCGCTGGACGACGATTCGGCGCCGCCAGACGCTCGACGAACTGCTGCAGCTGGAAGCGTGATGGCGCCCGGTCGTCTCATCGCCTTCGAAGGGCTCGACCAGAGCGGCAAGCAGACCCAGGCGGAGTGGCTGGCCGAGGCTCTGCGCGCCGCCGGCCACGGCGTCCAGACGCTGTCGTTCCCCGACTACCACACCACCATCGGCGCCGAGATCGGCGCCGCGCTGCGCGGCGAGCGGCCGTACGGGCCCGACGTGCTCCAGCTGCTCTACATCGCCAACCGCTACGAGCACGCGCCGCAGGTGCGCGACTGGCTGGCGGCGGGGCAGATGGTGGTGGCCGACCGCTATGCCGCGTCGAGCCTGGCCTACGGCGAAGCGCAAGGCCTCGATGTGAGCTGGCTGGCCCAGACGCAGCGCCTGCTGCCGCCGGCCGATCTCACGCTGATGCTCGACATCGCCCCCGAGACCTCGCTCGGCCGCAAGCGCGCTGACCGCGACAAGTTCGAACGCGACCTGCCGCTGCTGGCCCGCGTCCGCGACAGCTATCGCCGCCAGGCCGCCGCGCCCGGCTGGCAGCTGGTGGACGGGACGCAGCCGCCGGAGGCGGTGCGCGACGCCGTCATGGCGGCGCTGCGGTCACGGCTCGGGCTGCCGTAACCACCACGATCCGCGTCGCTCCGGCCGCCGCCAGCACGTCGGCGCACGCCGCGGCGGTGGCGCCGGTGGTGAGGACGTCGTCGACCACCGCCACGACCCGACCGCGCACTTGCCGCACGTGCCGCGTCGGCGCGAACGCGTCGCGCAGGTTGTCGCGGCGCGCGGCACCCGAGAGCCCCACTTGCGGGGCGGTGTGGCGCACGCGAGAGATCGCCCGGCACACCGGCGGTCCCAGGTCGTGGGCGAGCAGCAGCGCCTGGTTGAAGCCGCGGTCGCGTTCACGACGCGGATGCAGCGGCACCGGCACGGCCAGCTCGATGGCGTCGGGCAGGTCGGCCGCGGCGCGCCGCATCAGGTGTGCCAGCGGCGCCGCCACCGACGGGCGGCGGCCGTACTTGAGGGCGTGGATCGCGTCGGCGAGCACGCCGTCGAAGGGGCCGACGGCGCGGGCGTGGCCGGCCGCGCCGAGGATCACCGAGCAGCGCCGGCAGCGGCCGTCGGGCACGGCCCGCGGGATCGGCAGCGGTTCACCGCAGGCGGCGCACCACGGCGGGCTGAAGCGGGCCACCCGTCCCCAGCACGCGGCGCAGATCGCGCCGTCGAGCGGCCGGGGCAGCACCTCGCCGCAGACCGCGCACAGCGGCGCCAGCAGCACCGACAGCGCGGCGTCGGCCAGCGCCCTCAACATGGCGGGGGCGCCGCTCCGGCAGGGCCACGGCCCTCGGCAGAGCTGAAGCTCTGCCCTACATGGCGCCGGTCAAACGGCGGCGGCGGGGGTGGGGTCGGGCAGGGCCACCGCGCGGGCGTTGCCCCACAGCCGTTCGAGGCCATAGAACATCCGCGCGTTGGGTGCGAACACGTGGACGACGAAGTCGAAGTAGTCGAGCAGCACCCATTCGCCGCGCTCGTAGCCCTCGACGTGGCTGGGCCGCAGCTTCTTCGCCTTGAGGCTCGCCTCCACCGCGTCGGCGATGGCCTGCACCTGCCGCCGGTTCTGCCCGGTGCACACCACGAAGTAGTCGGTGAAGGCATCGGCCTCGCGCAGGTCGAGGGCCAGCACGTCCTCCGCCTTCTTGTCGCGCACTGCCGCGACCGCGGCGAGGATCGCCGCCGGCACCCGCGACCGCTTCGTGCTCTTTCCACTGCTCGTCTTCGCCATGCAAGCTACCTACCGCTGACGCACGCCCGCCGAAGGCCCGGCGGCGTAGAGCCCCTGCCGTCGAATGTACTGCTCCACCCGCGGCGGCACCAAGCCGGCCAGCGAGAACCCGTGGGCGGCGCGGCCGCGGATGGCCGTGGACGACACGTCCGGGGTCGCCGCCTCCAGTAGGACGACGCCGGTGCCCGTTGCCGCGTCGATGGTCGCCGGGCTGCGCAGCCGTCCGGCCAGATCGGGCAGCCGGCCCTGCAACGTCTCGAGCGGCGTGCCGGGCCGGGTGACGACCACGAAATGGGCGAGGTCGAGCACCGCCGGATAGCGCGACCAGGTGGCGATTTCCGCGAAGGCGTCGGCGCCGGTGATGAAGAAGATCTGCGACGCGGCCAGGCCGTCGGCCTGGGCCGCCAGCAGCGTGTCGTAGGTGAACGACGGTCCGCTGCGGGCGATCTCGACGTCCGACACCGTCCAGCCCGGTTCGTCCAGCGCGACCAGCGCCGCCATCGCGAAGCGATGCGCCGCCGAGGCCCGTGGGCCGACGTCGCGGTGCGGCGGCACGTGCGCCGGTACCAGGCGCACTTCGTCGAGGGCGAGGGCGCTGCGGGCGGCACGCCCCGCCGCCAGGTGGCCGTCGTGGATCGGATCGAAGGTGCCGCCGAGCACGCCGAGGCGCCGGGCCATCAGCGTGGGCGATCCACGGCCGGCCCGTCGTCGTCCGCGGCCGCCAGTTCGATGGCCGCGGTGCGCGCCGTCGCGACGTGCGGCCACGCCGCTTCGAGCAGCGCCGGCACGCCGGTGCCGGCGGCCGCCGAGATGGCCAGGCAGGGCAGGCCGAGCGCCGCCGCCCGGGCGCGCAGCGCCTCCAGGCGCGCCGGGTCGTCCAGCGCGTCGATCTTGTTGGCCGCCACCAGCTGCGGCTTGTCGAGCAGGGCGGGATGGAAGAGCCCCAGTTCGCGCCGCACGGTGTCGAGGTCCTCGACCGGGTCGCGCCCCGACGCCCCCGACACGTCGACGACATGGACGAGCACCGCGGTACGTTCGACGTGGCGCAGGAACTGGTGGCCCAGGCCGTGGCCCTCGTGCGCGCCCTCGATGAGCCCGGGCACGTCGGCGACGACGAACGTGCGGTCGCCGCTCAACTGCACGACGCCGAGATTGGGCGTCAGCGTGGTGAAGGGGTAGTCGGCGATCTTCGGCCGGGCGGCGCTGGCCCGCGAGATCAGCGTCGACTTGCCCGCGTTGGGGAAGCCCACCAGGCCGACGTCGGCGAGCAGCTTGAGCTGCAGCTTGAGGCGCTTCTCTTCGCCCGGCTCGCCCGGCTGCACCTTGCGCGGCGCGCGGTTGGTGGCGCTGACGAAGCGCGCGTTGCCGAGCCCGCCCCGGCCCCCCTTGGCGACCAGCACCTTCTGACCGGGGATCGTGAGGTCGGCCAGCGGCGCCCAGCCGCCCTCGACCTCAGGATCGGCGACGAGCACGGTGGTGCCAGGCGGCACCGGCACCTCGAGGCTGCGCCCGGCCGCGCCGGTCTTGAGGGCGCCCTGGCCGCCCTTGCCGCGCTCGGCGCGGTGCTCCGGGTTGTAGCGGAAGTGGAGGAGGGTGTTGCGGTGCGGATCGGCGACCAGGTACACCGAGCCGCCGGCCCCGCCGTCGCCGCCGTCGGGGCCGCCGCGCGGCACGAACTTCTCGCGCCGGAAGCTGAGGCAGCCGGCGCCGCCGTGCCCCGACTCGACGACGATCTCTACATCGTCAACAAACATCGCGGCTAGCGGCTAGCGGCTAGCGGCTAGGCGAGTCACGACGTGCGTCAGCCTTCCAGCGGCAGGATGCTGATGAAGCGCCCGCGCGAGCCGTGGTCTTCGAACTTCACGGTGCCCGGGATCTTCGCGAACAGCGTGTCGTCCTTGCCGATGCCGACGTTGAGCCCGGGCCGGAACTTGCGCCCGCGCTGCCGCACCAGGATCGACCCGCCGGTGACGACGTTGCCGTCGAACCGCTTCACGCCCAGCCGCTGCGACTGGCTGTCGCGTCCGTTGCGGGAACTGCCTTGACCTTTTTTCGTTGCCATCGTCTGACCCCGGCCGCGGCGCGGCCCTGCGGTCGCGTTTACGCGACGATTTCGGTGATGCGCACGCGGGTGAGCGCGCTGCGGTGACCGGCGGTGCGGCGGTACTGCTTGCGGCGCTTCTTCTTGAAGATCCGCACCTTGGCGCCGCGGTGCGCCTCGACGACCACGCCGACCACCTTGGCGCCGGCCACGGTGGGCGCGCCGGTGAGCACGTCGCCGCCGTCCTTGCCGACGACCAGCACCTGCTCGATGGTCACCGCCTGCCCGGCCTCGCCGGTGCCGTCGAGCTCGATGACCGAACCCGGCTCGACGCGATACTGATGGCCCTGGGCCTGAATCACTGCAAACACGGGAACTCTCCGTGGGCGGCCGGCGCCTCGCCCGTCAATCGGACCCCGCCCCTACGGGCGGCCTCGAAGCCCGGCCAGAACCATCAAGACTAGCAGATCGACGGCCGGCTTCGCCAGACCGTCGATCTGCCCCGCCAGCGGCTGGCGGCTAGGGGCTAGCGGCTAGGGGCTGGGACAGCGTCGCGCCGTGGCAGCCTGCGGTCTCGCCGCTACTGAAGCAGCGTCCGGCTCCCCCGCACCTTCTGGGCGCTGAGGGTGTTCAGGAAGCTCGGCAGCAGGCGGTCCATGAGCTCGAAGAACGACGACAGGGCCGGGGTGCTCTGGTTGGCGTTGTAGAGCACCTCTTCCCGGAACGACTCCGAGTGCAGGGTCTCGCCGGTGCGGCCGTCGATGAAGACGAAGTTGGGCCGCAGGATGAACCCCTTGCGTTCCATATAGGTGCGCTCGGGTTCGACGCGGCGGCGGCCCAGCGAGTCGAAGGTCTCGCGCTCGCGCTGCACGAAGCCGCTGCGGGTCTGCGGGCGGAAGAGCACCGTGCCGGTGACGATCAGCGGCTGCTGGAACTCCTCGCCGATCTTCTTCCAGTATTCCTTGTCGCTGAACACCTTGTCGGCGGCGACGAACTGGGTGTCGTCGGTGAGGGCGGCGTCGGTGGCTGGCTGCGCCGCGCCGTTGGCGGCCGGCGCGGCGGGCGCGCCGCTGGCGTCGGCGAGGTTGAGCGCGTCGGCGTCGATCACCCGCAGCTGGCCCTTGTTGCGCAGCTGGCTGCGCAGCAGCCGCACCGTCTCCAAATTGCCGTCCACGTCGTCGCTGCCGGCGGTGAGGAAGCCGGCGACGAACACGCGCGAGAATGGCCGCACGTCCAGCTTGGGCTGGATCGGCGTCTCGATCGGCACTTCGTGGTAGGTCGTGCTGCAGCCGGCCAACAGTGCCGTGAAAGCCAGGCTAACGACCGTCTGTGCGCCCCGTCCGGTCATTGATTTCCTTGAACAACTCGAAGTTCTGTTTGATGAGGGCGTTGTTCGGCTCCAGCCGCAGTGCCTTCTCGTACGCCTCGCGCGCCTTGACGAGATCGCCCTGCTGTTCGTGGGCGATGGCGAGGTTGTTGAAGGCCTGGGCGTAGGTGGGGTCGATCTCGGTGGCCCGCTGCCACCGGAAGATCGCCTCGCGCCACAGCCCCCGTTGGGCCACGGCGATGCCGAACTCCACCTGTTTACGGGCATCCCCCCGCGCGTCGGCGTAGGCGGGCGCTGCTGAAAGCGCCGAGAGCAGGGTGATGACGACCAGACGCTGTGTCATGGGCGGGCCGTAAGGCCACTATAGCCCCCCCGTCTGCCCCGGGCAAGCCGCGCTTCCGCCGCGGTGCGATGCATCTCGCCCGGTGATTTGCCCGATATAATCGTGACGCCGAGGTCACGGCTCCCGCCCCAGCGCGGGCGCTGCCGGCTGCGTGCCGGCGCCCGCCGGAGCGGACGATGACCGACCTCGACGCCGTCACCCTGGCCGTTCTCGGCCACCCTCACCGCCGCCTGCTCGGCGCCCTCACGCGGCATTGGCTGGCGCGCCCCACGCCCGAGGTGGACGACCTGCCGCCGCCCCACGACGGCGAGTCCTTCGTGCAGTGGGCCGCCCGCTGCGTGAGCGGACCTGCAGGCGATGCCGCACTCGAACTGCAGGAGGCCCGTCGTCGCGCCGCGCGGGCCCTGGCCGCCGCCGCAGCCGCCGGACAGACCGCGGTGTCGATCGCCTCGCCGGCGTATCCCGCCGCGCTGCGGACGATTCCCGATCCGCCGCCCGTGCTGTGGCTGCGCGGCCGCGCCGCCGCGTGGCAGGTGCCGCGCCTCGTCGCCGTCGTCGGCGCCGGCGCCGGGTCGCGCTGGGGACTGGAGGTGGCCGCGGCTCTGGGCGACGGGCTGGCCCGGGCCGGTGTCACGGTGGTGAGCGGATTGGCCCGCGGCGTTGACACCGCCGCGCACCGCGCCGCAGTCGCCGCCGGCGGCGTGACGATCGCCGTGCTCGGCTCGGGCCTCGACCGGCTGTATCCACCCGAGCACGCGGTGCTGGCCGAAGCCATCGTCGAACGCGGCGCGCTGGTGGGCGAGTGCCTGCCCGGCACACCGCCCATGGCATTTCACTTCCCGCTGCGCAACCGCATCATCAGCGGCCTGGCAGCGGCCACCGTGGTGGTCGAAGCCTCCGAGAAGAGCGGCTCGCTCATCACCGCCGGCGCCGCCCTCGATCAGGGCCGCGAGGTGATGGCGGTGCCCGGACCGGTGCCGGCCGGCCGGCATCGCGGCGCGCACGCGCTGCTGCGCGACGGCGCCACGCTGGTGGAGTGCGCCGCGGACGTTCTGATCGCCCTCGGCTGGGCCGAACCCAACGCGTCAGGTGGCGTCGCTCCGGCCTCCGGGCTCGACCCGGCGCTGGCCGCCGACCTCGGCCTCGATCCGGCCACCGACGACTTCGGGCCCGACGACGTCGCCCGCGCCACCCACTGGCCACTGGCCGTCGTGGCCGCGAAACTGGGCGCGCTGGAGATTTCCGGCCGGATTCAGCGGATTGGCGGCGGCCGTTTCGTGGGATTGCGGACCCGCGTGCTAACGTAGGCGATTCTGGAGTCGCCAGGAAAACATGCCGAAGCCGCTGGTCATCGTCGAGTCGCCCGCCAAGGCCCGCACCCTGTCGCGGTTCCTGGGCAGCGACTACCGCGTGGAAGCGAGCTACGGGCACATCCGCGACCTGCCGGAATCGGCCAGCGAGGTGCCGGCGGCGATCAAGGCCAAGCCGTGGGGCCGCCTGGGCGTGGACACCGAGGGCGACTTCACGCCGCACTACGTGGTGCCGGCCGACAAGAAGAAGCACGTCCAGGGCCTGAAGGACGCGGTGAAGGACGCCTCGGAGGTGATCCTCGCCACCGACCCGGATCGTGAAGGGGAGTCGATCAGCTGGCACCTGAAGCAGCTGCTCAAGCCCAAAGTGCCGGTGCGCCGCATCGTCTTCCACGAGATCACCGAAGAGGCGATTCGCGGCGCCCTGCAGGACGCGCACGAGGACGTGGACGAGAACCTGGTCCGCGCCCAGGAGAGCCGCCGCATCCTCGACCGGCTCTACGGCTACACCCTGTCGCCGGTGCTGTGGAAGAAGGTGCAGACCGGGCTCAGCGCCGGCCGCGTGCAGAGCGTGGCGGTGCGGCTCATCGTCGAGCGCGAGGAAGAGCGGCTGGCGTTCCGCAGCGCCAACTTCTGGGATCTCGAAGCGACGCTCAAGACCGGCGAGGGCCGCGAGTTCGGCGCCACGCTGGTCCGGATCGACGATCGCCGCGTCGCCACCGGCAAGGACTTCGACGCCCGCGGCCAGCTCACCTCCGCGACGGTCACGCGGCTCGACGAGGCCGGCGCGACGGCGCTGGTCGACGGACTGAAGCGCGGCATGCCGTGGCGCGTGGCGGCGGTGGACGAGAAGCCGGCCACGCAGCGCCCGGCGGCGCCGTTCACCACCTCGACGCTGCAGCAGGAAGCCAACCGCAAGCTCGGCTTCTCGTCCGACCGCACGATGAACGTCGCCCAGCGGCTGTTCCAGGGCATCGACATCGGCGGCGGCGACCTCGAAGGCCTGATCTCGTATCACCGCACCGACTCGACCACGCTCAGCGAGAAGGCGCTCGGCGAGGCCGGGCAGGCGGTGCGCGAGATGTACGGCGCCGACTACTACAAGGGCCCGCGCCAGTACCAGACCAAGGTGCGCAACGCCCAGGAAGCGCACGAGGCGATTCGGCCCACCGACTTCCGCCGCACGCCGCAGTCGCTCGAGCGGGTGCTGGAGAACGACGAGCTGCGTCTCTACGAGCTGATCTGGAAGCGCGCCGTCGCCTCGCAGATGGCCGATGCGCAGCTGCTGCGCACGTCGGTCGAGATCGAAGGCGTCACCCCCGACGGCCGCCGCGCCGTGTTCGCAGCCAGCGGCAAGGCGATCGAGTTCGCCGGCTACCTGCGCGCCTACGTCGAGGGCAGCGACGACCCGTCGGCGGAACTGGGCGAGCAGGAAACGCTGCTGCCCAAGCTGACGGTCGGCGACCAGGTGCACGCGCCCGATCGGCTCGACCAGCGGCTCTACCTGGCGGCCTTGGCCGCCAAGGGCCACGACACCTCGCCGCCGGCGCGCTTCACCGAAGCGTCGCTCGTGAAGCGTCTCGAAGAGGAAGGCATCGGCCGGCCGTCCACCTATGCGCCGACCGTCGCCACCATCCAGCGGCGCGGCTACGTCACCCGCCAGGGCAAGGCGCTGGTGCCGAGCTTCACCGCGTTCGCGGTGACGCGGCTGCTGCGCGAGCACTTCGCCGACTACGTCGACATCGGCTTCACCGCCGAGATGGAGGAGATCCTCGACGAGATCTCCAACGGCCAGAAGGACTGGCTCGACTTCATCAAGTCGTTCTACCGCGGCGATGGCAAGCACACGGGCCTCGAGACGATCGTCGAGCGCAAGGAGCAGGCGATCGACTACCCGATGATCGACCTCGGCGCCGATCCGGAGAGCGGCAAGCACGTCCGCGTGCGCATCGGCCGCTACGGCCCGTTCCTGCAGCTGGGGGAGTCGGGCGACGACGCGCCGCGGGCATCGATCCCCGAGGAGATCGGCCCCGCCGACCTCACGCTCGACGAGGCGCTCAAGCTGCTGCGCGCCAAGGCCGAGGGCCCGAAGTCACTCGGCCCCGACCCGAAGACCGGCCTGCCGGTCTACGTGATGCACGGCCGCTTCGGTCCCTACGTGCAGCTCGGCGAGAACCCCGAGAAGGGCAGCAAGGACAAACCCAAGCGCGCCTCGCTCGAGCGCGGCATGTCCGAGGACGGGGTGAGCCTGGACGAGGCGCTGCGGCTGCTGTCGCTGCCGCGCGAACTGGGTGTGAGCGACGGCGGCGAGACTATTCTCGCCAACCGCGGCCGCTTCGGACCCTACGTGCAGCAGGGCGCCGAGTTCCGCTCGCTCGAAGCCACCGACGACGTCTACACCATCACGCTGGCGCGGGCGAAGGAACTGCTGGCCAAGCCCAAGGGCCAGCGGCGTCAGCGCGCCGCGGCCGCCGAACTGCGCGCCCTCGGGCCGCACCCGAGCGGCGGCGCGCCGGTGCGCATCCTCGACGGCCGCTACGGCCCGTACGTGACCGACGGCACGACCAACGCGTCGCTGCCGAAGGGCACCGCGCCCGAGGCGGTGACCATGGCGCAGGCGGTCGAGCTGCTCGAGGCCCGCGCCGGCAGCGCGCCGGCCAAGCGGCGCGGCGCCAGCCGCGGGCGCGCCGCCAAGGCCCCGGCGGCGCCGAAGGC